>JBCDCL010000040.1:0-11445 GCA_039182175.1 Planctomycetota bacterium | reverse complement strand
GCGCCAACCAGCTCGGCTGGTGCAACCAACTGGCGACCAAGCCCTCGGGCAGCGCGACCAGGATTGCCGAAGCGGCGAGCAAGCCCGCCACCAGCGAGCCACTTACTTCGACGCCCAATTCGCCAAAGGACCACTGCATCGCCCGGGCAAAGCGTCCTCCGGCAGATGGCTTCGTCCCGCAGCCGCACCCACACTTGGTGCGCGTCGTGCTCTGGTCGGCGGACGTGACTTCTTGTAGCAATCGATTTCCGACGAGCCCAATCACCACAGCCCCGCCGACCACCGCCACGCTGTACCACCCTAGCAGGGCAGGGCCTAGAACTGCCCAGCCCAACGCGATGGTGACGGGCGAAATAGCAGGCGAACTCGTCATGAACGCAAGCGCGGTGCCGATCGATGCGCCGCTACGCGTCAATCCGATTCCTAGCGGGATCGTGCTGCAAGAGCAGATCGGCAGCAACGCCCCAGCCGCGACGGCCCGGGAGACTGGCGCTAGGCCACGGCCCACCGTGTTTCGGCGGAGACGAGCGGGCGGCACGAACTCGTGCAACAGCCCTGCGATGACAAAGCCCAACACCACGACTGGTGCGGACTCAAGCAGCACCGCGCAGAACGCGACGCCAAAGTCTTGCAGCAAAATCACGTGGACGCCTATCGATCGGAAGACGCCGCCCAGCGACGCGCATCAGGACAACGCAAATCGTCCTGCAAAGCGGTGAGGCGGAATGAACAAGAACACCTTTCCGACGGTGCGGCACGTTGGACTAACACGCCGTCGCAGGAAAGGTACGTCGTTCAGACCGCAGGGGGGCCCCGAGAATGGGCCAGACGTATCGCTGCAGCGATGGCAGCGTTTTCGCGAAGCAGCTCGGTTTCGCCAACGATTAATTCGGCTTCGAGAGCCAATCCCCACGCGGGGGCTGCTTGGTGGTACTGATCGAGAAGATCGCAGAGGGCACAGTCGTGGCAGGTCGCCGCGTGGACGCTTGGAACACCTTGAATCGTAGCCCGCCCGTCATCGCCCTTCGATCCCTCAGACGGAAGTGAATCTTCGCCAGAAGCAGCTCGGCACAAATCGCAGCATTGGCATCCCGCGGGCGATGCCTCGCGTGGCGCCGTGCAACACTCACCCACGCACGGCCCATGCTGGCAGCCAAGCCAATCGTGCAGCCCGGTACCAACCGCGCCGATCAGCGATACCTGGAGGATCAACGCCCAGGCAACGAATTGTCGTAGGAGTGCGTGCATTCAAGAGAAAAGGGTGAGGCCTGAGATTGCATTATGTGACCAACCTAGAGTCAACGCAAGCAAGATCGAGCCGACGCCGCATGGCGTCAAGTTTGCGGCCTTTTCGGGCTCAGACGGTGTGGCAGTGCTCACGCCACGCGCAGAACGGCAAATTTTTCCGCATCGCTGGTTATCAGCTGATTAGTTGTTAAGAGTGGCGTGTGGTCGTCGGTCCGAACAAGCCAGTTCGCCAGGAGGACGAGCAAGGGAATGGGTCGCCGGCGGGCTGACCGTCTCACTGCTGTTGAAGGGCTTATTCAGTTGATCGCGAAACTGCCCGTATGCTTCGACACGAGCTATCTGCTGGTCGACGGAAGCTCAAGCGCGGGCACGCAACCACGTCTATCGCCCCGAAATGGCAAATTGCCGAGCAAGGAACGCCAAATGCCAGCGTTTGGCGCGAAATTTGCCCATCCTCCCATTCCTGCCCGCCATTGTGTCCCTCTCCCGCCTGGACCCTACCGCCTCTCAATGAGAGTTCGTCGAGAACAATACGTAGCAATCGCGGTCCTAGCCGCTGTTGCGGCTCAAGTTGCTCTAGCTGATGAGGTTGGCGACGACCGTAAAGTTGAGCGGTTCGGCTACGAGCAGGTGGTTGCCAAAGCAGAGCGACTTGCAGCGACAAGTCATCAGCCACCAAAGCGAGTTGGCGATGAATTTGCTTCGTTGACCTATGATCGCTACCGACTAATTGCGCCGAGGTTCGAGAAGGCATTGTGGCGCGATACAGACAATCCGTTTTGGATTGAGCCACACCACGGCGGTTTTCTGTTTCCGTTCAGAAAAACGATTTCGATTGTTGATTCGAGTGGAAACGCCGAGCAATGGCAATTCGATCCTTCACTGTTCCAGTATCGCGGCAGAGCGAGCGATTTAGCAGAGGCGCCGGGAGGCGCGTTTGCCGGATTTCGGTTGCTCACTCAGTTCCTTGAGCGGCCGAATCATCAAGAAGTGGCAAGCTTTTTGGGAGCGAGCTATTTCCGCGTTCTCGGAGCGTACGATTGGTATGGGACCTCTGCTCGTGGGTTAGCAGTCGACGTCGGACTCGGATCGCCGGAAGAGTTTCCTCGTTTTACGAAGTTTTGGATTAAAAAACCAACCGACAATAAGCAGCTCACTGTATGGGCGCTGATGGATAGCCCAGCGGTGGCAGGCGCCTACGAATTTGTTCTCCGCCCAGGAAAAACAACCAATGTCGATGTTCGTTCAGCGGTTTGGTTGCGACATGGCGTGCAAAAGCTGGCTTTCGCACCGCTGACCAGTATGTGGATGTGGGAGGGTTGGTCGAAGCCGTCCGACGAATCTCGCATGGAAGTACACGACGCCGATGGACTCTTGATTCGCAGCGGCGATCGGTGGGTATGGCGCCCTCTGCGCCGGCCGAAGCAGACCATTTTATCAGAATTTGCAACAGACGATCTTCGCGGCTTCGGACTGATGCAGCGTGACCGAGAGTATGAGAACTACGCAGACAACGAAGCCCGCTATCACCTCCGCCCGCATGCATGGGTTGAGCCGACGCGGAACTGGGGGAGGGGACACGTTGAGTTGCTCGAACTGACCGCCACGCATGAAGGGGTCGACAACATCGGCGCTTACTGGGTGCCAGAGCAGCCGACCTACGCTGGCGCTCGCTACGACTTCGAATATTGTCTGTCCTTCGGACAAGACGAGCCAGAGTCGCATAGGCTTGCGAAATTTGCACATACGATCCCGCGTTCAACGCTCCGCGGAACCAATTACTTCCTAGTTGTCGAGTCTAACGATTCGATGCGATCAGCGGACTCCGCTGACTTACGAGCGTCGGTAGATGCCGCAGGCGGCACGTTAAACGACCAGCGATTCGAACTCCAGCCCGATGGCAATTGGGTGCTCAGTTTCGATCTCTTGCACGAGCCAGCTGCCGTTGTCGACGTTACGGCGGCCATTTACCAGGCGAATGAACTAGTGTCCGAGCAATGGAGCTATCGATGGACTCCGCAACCATGAATTTAACGACAAATCCTAGTTTCGACTCAGCTGTAAGCTTCGCGCGAACGAGCCCTTCGCCGCCGGCCTCAACTTATCAACCGAAGAGCGACGCGGCGATGCCACCCGAGCAGTGGCAGCCGATGCCAGCGCAGCGGTTGTTTGCACCTAGGCCGAGGATGGTAAGGCTGCGTTCTTCCATCTCGATGGTTACAACTAAAGCAATGGCTGCTTGCGGGATACTTCCATGATGAATAACCGAGTGTGAAGCGTAGCCAAGGTTATCGAATTGCATATCCATAAAGCCAGAATAGACTTGATTTAGAAAGCTTTTGTCTAGATGAATTCAACGCGCTTTTGTGTGCTCGCAGCTACTCTGGGAATAACCGCTTGCATCTTCACTTCGACTTGGTTGCTATTAGGCGACTTCACCTTTGCTACGGTGCTCTTCCTAGCGATGCAAACCGTGTTGGTTTCGCTCATCGCGTTTAGCTTTTGCGTTGCCGGGGCCGGTTTTCTTTCGCTTCTGTCGAATCGACGAGCTGGAAAACCTGCCGAAGTCGATTTTGCCACCGGCCGGACCGCAGTATTGGTGCCGGTTTACAACGAGAATCCAGAAAGAGTTTTTGCTCGGGTCGAAGCGATGCGTCGCGCACTCAACCGTGCGAAAGCTACCGAATCGATCGACTTCGTTGTGCTTAGCGACACTCGATCTGCTGATATCATTCATCGCGAAGAAAAAGCTTTTGAAGAGGCTAGGCATCTGCCTTGCGGTTCTTCGATTTACTATCGCCGACGAGAGCAGAATGTTGGGAGAAAGGCGGGCAACCTCCAAGACTTCTGTCAGCGTTGGGGGGTCGCCTACGATTACCTTGTCGTTCTAGACGCTGATAGTCTAATGACTGGCGAAACGCTGCTTGCGATGATTCGGCGGATTGAAGCAAACCCACAACTGGGCCTAATACAAACGGTCCCCTGTCCGATCAACCAAAAAACTCTATGGGGACGCAGCCAACAATTTGCGGCAGCGGCTTACGGGCCTATTTATTCAGAGGGCTACCGCCGATTCTGCGGTGATTCCGGTAATTACTGGGGTCACAACGCGATCATACGTAGGCAAGCTTTCGTCGATCATTGCGGCCTGCCAATTCTACCTGGCAAGGCGCCGTTGGGCGGGGAAATTCTGTCGCACGATTTCATTGAAGCCGCGTTGATGCTACGAGCAGGCTACGGTGTACGGATCGACACGGATTTAGGCGGAAGTTTTGAGGAGTGCCCGACGAACCTTCCCGCTCATGCCACGCGTGATCGCCGCTGGTGCCAAGGGAATCTGCAACATTTGTCAATCGCCATTATGGGCGATCTGAGGCCAATGTCGCGATTCCACTTAGCGATCGGTGTGCTGTCTTATATCTCGTCTCCATTTTGGCTTTTACTGTTGTTGCTCGGGTTTGTCGTACAAGCCGGTGACGTTAGTAAAGCGTCTACCGCTCCACTCTCGTGGCTGCAATTGTTCGTCATCATAATGACGCTGCTGCTTCTACCACGAGTCCTAGCATTTCTAGAAATTGTGCTACATCAAAAGGCTAGATTATTTGGCGGCGTATTGAGACTGGCGGCCAGCGTATTGGTCGAGACCGGCGTGTCAGTGCTTACAGCCCCTATCTTTATGCTATTCCACACACGATTTGTTGTTACGACGCTGGCGGGAAAGGTTGTCCGATGGAGCGCCCAAGAACGTGATGGTAGTCGGCTGTCTTGGAAAGAAAGTGTACATACTCACTGGTGGCAAACACTCGCTGGTGTAATTGCAACGTTAGTCGTTGCCATTTTACGGCCCGACTTGCTGGTCTGGCTGGGACCGGTAATTGCAGGACTGCTGGTTTCCGTGCCACTTTCAGTTATTCTCTCTGATGAAACTGTTGGTAACGCAGCCGCTCAACGAGGGGTCCTGCGAACACCTTCGGAAACGCACCCGCCAGACGAAGTTGTGGAGTTCTGTAACGCCTGTCCAATCAAGTAAATCAAACGACGCGGCAACGCCATGACGATCGACCACCACGAAGTTCTCGATGCCCGCGTCACGCCAAGGCCGTGGCTGGCTCAGACTTGCGCGGCTAGGGCGTCTTCGACGTTGACGTTCCACGGTGGGAACGGATCGGCAAAGCGATTCCACGCGTCGATTCCTTCTGCAAACTCCGCGTCGGTCAGCAAACACTCTTGGAGCGAGTCGTAGATGGCGATCTCGTCCATGCCGATGCCGATAAAGACGAGCTCTTGCCGACAGTCTCCAACCTCGGGATGCCACTTTTGTTCCAGTTCGGCTTGGAAACTCTCGACGTTGGGCCAATGCTCTTGCGGAACGGCGGCCCACCAGAACCCACCGAAGTCGAGCCGAGCAACGCGGCCGGCTTGAGACCAAACCCCGATCTTGTCCAGTCGGCTAGCAAGCCAGAAGAATCCTTTGCTTCGTAGCACGCCATTCCAATCTTGGTTGAGCCGATCGAAAAATCGCTGTGGATGAAACGGGCGTCTCGCACGAAATACAAAGCTGCTAACGCCATACTCATCTACTTCGCTGGCGCCATCCCCGCGGAGCGTTAGTTGCCAACCCTTGCTCTGCTTGGCAACCTCGAAGTCGAAGCGCCCGGTGCCCATGATTTGCGTTGGCTCAACGCGGCCAAAGGACGAGCGTAGCTTTAGGGCGTAGGGATTTAACTGTTCGATGTAAGCCTCGATCGCGGTCAAGGTATCGTCATCGATCAAATCGGTTTTGTTCAGAATGACGACGTTGGCGAATTCGACTTGTTCGGTCAGCAGGTCGGCGACGGTGCGCGGATCGTCTTCCGTCGCGGCTTGGTCGATGCTCTGCAGATCTTTACCAACGCGGAGATCTTCCAAGAAGTTGGCAGCGTCGACTACGGTGACCATCGTGTCTAATTCAGCAAGGTCGGACAGCGGCATGCCGTCGCCAATTGCAAAAGTGAACGTGTCAGCAACCGGCGCCGGTTCGGAAATGCCCGTCGATTCGATCAGTAGATAGTCGAAGCGGTCCTCAGCCGCCAACGCCGCCACTTCGGCGAGCAAGTCTTCGCGAAGTGTGCAGCAGATGCAACCGTTGGTCATCTCCACAAGCTTCTCTTCGGTGCGGCTAAGAGCCGCTTCCCCACCGACGATAAGTTGCGAGTCGATGTTGACCTCGCTCATGTCGTTCACGATCACGGCAACACGCAAACCAGCCCGATTCGCCAGCACGTGATTGAGCAGTGTTGTTTTGCCAGCGCCGAGGAATCCGGAGAGGACAGTGACAGGAAGTCTCTTCATAACGATTTCTCTAGCGGGGATATCACGCGTGAGTGGCTGAGTTTGACCATCCTGCCTTGCTGCAGGAGAACGTCGCGGCACGATGGGTTATCGCGGGCGAAGGAAGCTGACGTTACAGCGTCGTTAGCACTGCGTTGCCAATGCCTGGGCATCTTCAGCGACGAACGTCCCGACCGACCGCCACGTTTCTGCTAGCTCCGCGGCCGGGACGATGGGTCGCTTGTTGCTCTCCCAGCTGTCTAGCGTCGACTGGCGATACGCAACGCCGAGTTGCTCGGCGACGTTTGCCTCGTACGAGGCTATCCAGTCAATCAATTTCACCGTCAGCGAGTTGGCGTCGTCACGCTGATCTACCGACGGCACGCACAGCGCGGGCAGTTCACTCGTCGACCACGGAGGGCACTCGAGCCGTGCGTGAGGTGTGTAGTGAGGTTGAAACTCGTATCGCTTGAGAAACACTCCGCCGAGCTGATCGTCACCGAAGAAGACGCCAAAGCCACGCAGAACAACCCGGCAGCCTGCGGGCAGTTCCAGGGTGTAGACGCTGGAGCATCTCTCTCGGTCGGCCGGCGCCGCGAGGCGATCGAAGCCGACTTCGAGCAGCCAATTGCCCGCCGGGCGGATCACATCTTGGCCCCAGCACCATATCTGCTGGCTTAGGAGATCAGCGGCACGTTTTGTCGTTTTGCCATCCATCGCTTGCAAATGCTTGCCTATCGGTAGAACGCAGGGTCACTCGGTCTCGGCAGCTGCGATCGCTGCGATATTCGCCACCAGCCACGCCGACGCGGCGCCCAGTTGGAGCCAGTCTCCAGTGGAACTGATGCCGTAAACGAAGACACTGGCGATCCAGCAGATGCTGGCGATTGTTTGGCCAAGCCATTCAATGCGAAGCGCTTTGGCGAGTCGGCTCTGCGTGCTGCCGGTTGGCGGTTCGCTGCTAGCGGCGTTACGCGTTGTTTTGATTTCACTCGGCAGTGTGGCGACCGCAGTGGCGCCAACGTGATTATTCGTCCCCGTCAACATACGCACTCTTCTCCACAGCAAGAGAGATCATCCAGGTACATGCCCCACTGGCGGTAGGCTTCTAAGTCCTCGGCCGACAGACCAAGCGATGTCGCAATCGCTTTGGCGACAACTGCAAATCGCTGCCGATATTTGTAGATGAAGCAGAAGACGTGGTTATCATGCCGCACCGAGGGACCGCAGAGAAACAGTCCGGGCGTGATTGTCGATTCGTCATGCTCCGACAAGACGGGCAAGCCATCTGGTCGCGGCTCGAACAGATCGGCGACAAGCCCCAAACTGCCATCAAAGCCGGTCGCCAGCAGCGGAGGCGCCGGCGTTGTTAGTTGTTGGTCGTCGCACGTGCAGACCACGTAGCCATCCCCTTGTTGTTTGACGGCGCAAACCTCGCAATTGGGCAAGAGATCCACTTGCGCCTCAAACCACTGCTCCCGCATCCGCTCTAGCGAGTAGGTCGAGAGAGCTACGCTGGGGTCCGACGATTCGTCCTGCCAAGGGCATCCTGAATCGAGCAGGCGGGCCCGTTTGTCATAGCAAGCCAAGTGGAACGCAGCGTCGACCCCCGATTCGTAGCCGCCAATGATGACGAAATCGTCGCCCGGCAGATCTTCGTAGGAGGGAACTGTCGCCGTGTGCCGGCAAAGGTCGGCGCCTTCGAATTGCAGGCTCTTTGGATACTGAAACTCGCCCGCTGCCCAGATCAAGTGCTTGCAGTAGAGGGTCTCGTCTGGCGTGTCGAGCAGGAACAGATCGGCGTGCTTTGTCACGCGTACAACATCCACGCCATCTCGCACCGGCAGCTCAAAAAACTGAGCGACCACGCGGAGATGTTCCGCATACTCGGCGCCGGTAGGGTGCTCGACCTGCAGGCTGAACGCCGGCGAGACGCCAATGGCCACCGAATTCAGATCGAGCATGCCAATCGAATTGGTTGGAAACGATGGCGTGATGAACCGCGTCTCGGCCGGCCAGCGATCAAACGATGCGCCGACGCCATGGCGATCGACCACTACGAAGTTCTCGATGCCGGCGTGCTTGAGAGCAACGCCAACGCCAATGCCCGCGGCCCCGGCGCCAACGACGATGGCATCGTAGATTTTGACTTCCTTGTTGGTTGTCATCCGATCGCCTCATCGGAGGACTCGACGCCGCAGCAGCCGCACTGGCAGCCGTACCGTCGGTTCAACAGATGAGCCGATACCAAAACGATCCCGCCAAGCGGCGTGAGCCAGGGAGCGATTCGTGCCGACCACGGTGACGACGACAAAGAGGGTGGCGCCAGCGGCGACGCAGCAAGACTCGCGGGCGAACTTGCAGCAACTTCCGACGAAGCAGCCAAACTTTCGCTCTCGCAGTGCGGGCAATTGGCATCGGTGCAGGTCGCCAGGTCGTCCGCAGCTGCGAGCGCGACGGACTTATCTGCTGCATCGCCGTTTACTGCCGCATCGCCTGCACACGAGGGGCAACACTCTCCCGCGAAGCCGAATGCCGCAACGGAGATCATGGCTAGGCCGACCGATGCGATGAGAACGGGCCCTGGCCGGCGATGCTTCCTCAGGCCTGGTACGAAGGCCGTCAAGGCGATCAAAAAGCAGGCGCCCGCCATCCATTGGTGGAATGCCTCGTCCGCCAAAAAGCTCAAGCCAAGGGCCGGCAGATACGCGATCACGAAGGGCATCGCGGCACAATGGATCGCACATCCAATCGAGGCGACCACGCCGACCCAGTCGCTCCAAGCGCTGGGCGCCGACGGTTCTCCCTGCGGAGACTCCGAGAGTCTTTTCGCTTCCGAATCAATCATCGCTAGTTCGCTGTTCATGGTCGAAACTCCGTGATCTCGGAGTCGCCCGAGTCAAAGTTGTCAACGTCGAGGTTGTCAAAGTCACAGCTGTCCGAATCGAACTCGAGCGCCGGCAAGGGGTCTTCATAGTTCGCCCAAGCAGTGGGGCCTTGCTCCATTTCTTCGTCCGTCAACAGGCAGTCTTCGAGCAGCGATTCGATCACTGGTCGATCCATGTCGATGCCGATGAAAACGATCTCCTGCCGGCGATCGCCGTAGGGCCCGTCAAACTCTTGGCGAATGTCGGCGAGCAACTCTGCGTTTTCAGGCGAGTCTTCTGGCCACTCTTCTTCTGGGGCGGCTGACCACCACAAGCCGGCAGGATTCAGTTGCACCGAGACACCAGCTTGCGACCAGGTGTAGGCGTTGTCGTGGCGAGAAGCGATCCACAGGAAGCCTTTCGAGCGGATGACGCCGGCGAGAATTCCGTCGGCCACGTCGAGGCTGGTCCACAAACGCTCCGCGTGGAACGGGCGTCGTGCTCGGTAGACAAAACTGGTAATGCCGTACTCGTCGGTCTCTGGTTGCTCCTCACCGCGAGGGACTTCAAGCCAACCGGGCTGGGCTCCTGCTTCGTCGAGCGAAAAGAGCCGTGTCCCCATGATCTGACTCGGATCAGTGCGACCACGGATCGTTTCAATGATGCGGGCCTTCGGGTTGAGATTTCGCAGAATGCCGAGCAAGCGGACTTTCTCGTCTTCTTCGATCTGGTCGCATTTATTCAGCAGAATGACATTAGCGAACTCAACCTGATCCGTGAGCAAATCGACAACGTTTCGATCGTCCTCGTCGCTCAGGCCCATCTTCCGGTCGACTAGATCGTCCGACGAGCAGAAGTCTCGCTGAAAGTTCGCGGCGTCAACCACGGTCACCATCGTGTCTAGCTGCGCGATGTCTGACAGGCTCTGCCCAGTTTCGTCGGCAAAAGTGAATGTCTCGGCAACGGGCATCGGCTCGCTGATACCGGTCGACTCAACCAGCAAATAGTCGAAGCGGCCGTCGCTCGCCAGCTTCGCTACTTCTTCGAGCAGGTCTTCGCGGAGCGTGCAGCAGATGCAGCCGTTGGTCATCTCGACAAGCTTCTCTTCAGTGCGGCTGAGGCCGGCCTGACCGTTGCGAACCAGCGAGGCGTCAATGTTCACCTCGCTCATGTCGTTGACGATCACGGCGACGCGTAGACCCTGGCGGTTGGCCAACACATGATTGAGCGTGGTGGTCTTGCCGGCGCCGAGGAAGCCGGAGAGCACGGTTACAGGAAGTTTCGAAGGCATGGGTACCGTTATGCTTGTAGTTAATTTTGCGAGTTGCTTATCGATCCGCGATGACGAACCGATCAGCACCAAGCTCGTTCAATTGATCGTCTAGCTTGGCCGTGATCAGATCGGCGGATGTCGGGTGGGCGGCGCGGAAGACTTCTTTGCCGTCTCGGAATGCGATATAGCTCGGACAAACCGTGACGCCGAACTCCCAAGCAAGCTCGGGGTACTGCCGCAGATTTACGCGACGCACGGTAAGTTGCTGGCGCCCGTCGGTAGCCAATTCGTCAATCGCGCTACGCATCTCATTGCAACGGAAGCAGCCACTGGGGACGCAAAACTCGACGAGCGTCACCTCCTGCTCCCCGGCGATAACGGCGCTAAACTCGTCTAGCGTCATGAACGAGGCAGTTTCGACAGGGCGACTAGTGGTTCGGGCCTCGGGCGAAAGCTGGCAGCCGACCGCTGCCCCTACCGACGCCGCGGCGACGACAGACAACTGCCAATTCCGGCACAGTGATCGCGGCTTGATCGTCATCGAAGACTCTGCAGCAGGCTTGGGCGGCAGCCTCTGTGGGCCAGTTCCTGTGACACATGGTCTTACCCGGTCTGTGCGGCAGCCTGTGTGGGCCAGTTCCTGTGACACATGGTTTAACCCGGTGCTCTCGGCAGCCTCTGTGGGCCAGTTCCTGTGACACATGGTCTTACCCGGTCTGTGCGGCAGCCTCTGTGGGCCAGTTCCTG
>JBCDCL010000039.1:0-11563 GCA_039182175.1 Planctomycetota bacterium | reverse complement strand
GACGAACAACGCTTCCTAACCGCCGCCCGCGAGGGGCGAATCGGCTCGCTACTGAACGTCGCGTTCGATGGCGTGAAGGTCGATGCCGATGGCGTCTATCAAGAAGACTCTAGCCAGTTCTTCGCCAAGGATCCTGAGCGGACCAACAAGCTACAGCGTGAGGCGGTCGAAAACTCTCGGCTGGGCATACCGCTCCTGTTTGCTCACGACGTGATCCATGGCTACCGCACCACCTTCCCCGTTCCGCTTGCCGAGGCATGTTCTTGGGATCCTGAGCAAGTCGAACGATCGGCTCGCGTAGCGGCGATCGAAGCCTCCGCGGCCGGCATCCGCTGGACGTTCTGCCCCATGATCGACATCGCTCGCGATCCTCGCTGGGGACGCATTGTCGAAGGCTCTGGCGAAGATCCGCACTTGCAAAGCGTAATGGCCACGGCGCGGGTGCGTGGTTTTCAGGGCGAGGATCTTGCGGATCCCGAGTCGGTGCTCGCCGCCGCCAAGCATTACCTGGGATACGGCGCCGCCGAAGGAGGCCGCGACTACAACACGGTCGATGTCTCCGAGCGGACCCTACGCGAGATCTACTTGCCGCCCTTTCAAGCTGCGCTCGACGCCGGTTGCGGCTCGGTGATGGTTGCTTTCAACGAAATCAACGGCGTGCCGGCGAGTGGCGACGCTTGGGCGGTTCGCAAACTACTGCGAGGAGAAATGGGCTTCGACGGTTTGATCGTCAGCGATTGGGGATCGATCTGGGAGATGACCCGCCATCGTTCGTCGGTTGATTTGGTCGACGCCACCGAGCAAGCGATCGAGGCGACGGTCGACGTTGACATGGAGTCCTACGGCTATGCCCGGCACTTGGCCGAATTGGTCGAACAAGGCCGCGTGCCAGAGCAACTGGTCGACGACGCCGTCGGCCGGCTCCTAACGGTCAAGTTTCAACTCGGTCTGTTCGATGAGCCCTACATCGATTCATCCCTCGCATCGCGAATCATGGTCTGCGACGAGCACCGGACCGCGGCGCGTGAGATGGCGCAGAAGTCAATTGTGTTGCTAAAAAACGAAGGTGACGCCCTGCCGCTGGCGAAGACGCCAGGCAAGGTCGCAGTAATCGGTCCGCTGGCGGACAATGCCGAAGCTCAGCTTGGCAGCTGGCTTGCCGCAGGTCGCAAGGAAGACGCCATCACGCCCCTTGCCGAACTACAGAAGCGGCTTGGCGACAGCGTCCGCTACGAGCGCGGCGTCGAAGTCGAAGAACCAGCGAGCGAAGACTCGCGCGCTAACGAAACCGACACCGGCATCGCCGCCGCCGTCGCATTGGCGAAAGACTCCGACGTTGCGATTCTGTTCGTTGGTGAGCACGACAAAATGAGTGGCGAAGCCAAGAGCCGCTCGTCGCTCGACTTGCCAGGCCGGCAGATCGAACTCGTCAAAGCAGTACACGCCACGGGGACGCCCTGCGTGGTGGTGCTGATGAACGGCCGGCCGCTCTCAATTCGTTGGACGGACCAGCACGTGCCGGCCATCGTCGAGGCATGGTTCTTGGGCGTCGAGGCGGGGCCCGCCATCGCCGACGTACTGCTGGGCGACTTCAACCCCGGCGGCAAACTGCCCGTGACTTTTCCGCAAACCGTCGGCCAAGTGCCGCTGTATTACAACCACAAGAGCACTGGCCGGCCGACGATCTCGAAGTACCTCGACATTCCCAACAAGCCGCTCTATCCGTTTGGCCATGGGCTGAGCTACACGACATTCGATTACAACAGCCTAGAAATTGCACCGGCCGAGCCGACGATCGAGGATGAAATCACCGTCGTCGCCACCGTCACCAACTCGGGCGATCGAGCGGGCGCCGAAGTGGTGCAGCTGTATCTGCGTGACGTCGCCGCGTCGGTCACACCACCGGTGCTCGAGCTAAAAAACTTCCGCCGAATCGAGTTGGCGCCTGGCGAGCAACAGCGTGTCGCCTTTACGCTCACGCCGAAGCAACTCGCCGTACGCAACCGCGAAGGCGAGGTCATGGTCGAGCCGGGCCAGTTCGACGTACTTTTTGGCACAAGCTCGGTCGAGGGCCTCAAGGGCTCATTTAGGCTGCAAGCCGAATAAGGCCGCGAGCTAGTGCGTATCGGGCGACAAGATCGTCCGCTTGTGTGCGAATAGGCATTCGATCAACAATCCTGCCGGAGGATCGAACCGATCGCCAAGTCTACCGGCAAAAAACTCGGCCTGGGCTGTGCCACGCTGTTCGGCATCCCGTTCTTGGCGGGGGGGCTGTGGGCCGCTTGGTTACTGGCGGTCCTTTTCGTCGATTACTTTCAAGCCCAGTCGTGGGTCGAAACGCCAGCGCGGATCACGTCGATCGATCTCAATGCGCAGCGTGGCGATGACAGCACAAGCTACACCGTCGTCGCCCAGTACAGGTACGAGTTCGACGGTAAAGACTACACGGGGGATCGCGTCACTCTGGCGACGAAGCTCGAGGGCAACGACTACAACCGCCGAATGCACCGAGAGCTGAAGAGGCAATTTGAAAAACGTCAGCCGACGTCGTGCTTCGTGAATCCCGATCGCCCCGAGCGGGCGGTGCTCGATAGGCAGCTCCGCTTGCGAGCCGTTTTGTTCCTGTTGCCCTTCGCCATTTGCTTTACCCTAGCGGGCGTATTCATCGTTGGCGGAGCCCACTATGCCAACCGGCGAGAACTACGACGCACGACGCGGCAAAGCAAGCATCCCGATGAGCCGTGGCGAGTGCGTGCTGACTGGGAAGCGGGCGAGATACGCACCTCAACGCAGACAACGCTCTTGGCGCCAGCCTTCTTTGCCCTGTTCTGGAATGGCCTTAGCGTTCCTGTGTTCTGCATCGTGCTCTTGGACAAAGGATCGGAGTGGTGGGTCGTCGCACTGGTCGGCGTGTTTCCCCTTGTGGGTCTCTTTCTGTTTGGGAGTTTCGTACACCAGCTCTTGCGATACTCGCGATTTGGTTCGTCGACGTTTCGCATGGCGAGCGTGCCGGGCGTCGTCGGTGGCGAACTGGCCGGCGTGGTGCTCGCGCCGGCTGGCATTCGCGCTGACGATGGCTTTCTGACGAAACTGGCTTGCCTGATCACCGTTATCCGCCGCGATAGTGATGGGGATCCGCAAACCAGCCTGCGAACCGTTTGGCAAGACGAGCGATTAGTAGAACGCACGCTGCACGATCCCTCAGGACAGCGAGGCGTGCCGATACGTTTTGCCATTCCCTCGGAGGCACGCGAGACAAGTCGCGACGAGACCGAGCGGCCCGTCGTGTGGCGATTGATCGTCGAAGCCCGACAGACGGGGCCTGACTACGTGGCCGAATTCGAAGTGCCGGTATTTCTAACCGAAGATTCGCAGGACGGCGTTGAGGCGACCTCCGAACCGCTTACGCCCTATGAGCGTCAGATGGCGCTGCCCGAAGCGCTCGCCCGCGAGGGGATTCGCGTCTCGCAAGGACCCGCCGACGGACTGCCGGCCGGCGCGTTGCAAATCGTTTGTCCGCCTGGTCGGAACTTCACCTCGGGAAGCTTTTTGTTGCTCATCGGTTTGCTCTTTGCCGCCGTTGCGATTGCCTGCGGGTTTTATTTGGATGCGTGGATCACCTGGATCTTGATGCTTATCCTCGGCCCGCTTGGATTGCTGATGGTCTATGGCGGCCTCGACATCTTGCTGAGCTGCATCGAGGTTCTGATCGATGGCGACCAGTGGCGAGTCCGCTCAGGCTGGGCTGGCTGGTATGTGCGTGACATGACTTTCAACGTGGCCGACATTCGCAGCCTGTTCACCAAGCACGGCATGACA
This sequence comes from Planctomycetota bacterium, assembly GCA_039182175.1. Lineage (GTDB taxonomy): Bacteria > Planctomycetota > Planctomycetia > Pirellulales > Lacipirellulaceae > JBCCQL01. The sequence continues at coordinate 7,744 of JBCDCL010000039.1, read as the reverse complement.
AGCAGTTCTGGCGATCGGCCGAGCCGCGTCTGGAACCACATTCAGGCAAGGCTCGTCGGCAATCGCAAAGTGACGCTCGTGCGTGATCTTGCCAATCGCCATACCGAAGCGTTGCTACTGGCAGAACTGCATCGGCGGGCAAATCTGCCGACCAGCGGCGTCACGCCAGAGGAGCCTACGGCTTAGCCGTCGAATTTAATTAGCGTCGCCGGCCGGGTCGAATTCTACCGACGTTCGTTCCGCGACGACCCACGCCAAGCGGCCGATGAGGCGGAAGTAGCCTAGTGCTGCAAACATCAGTGGCGCCGCCGCCAGAATGATGCCGCCGTAGCCGAAATGATCGATGGCGAAGGCCGCCGCCGCAGGAACGGCAAGCAGCAGAAGCGACTCGACCGTCAGCAGCAGGCACGTGCCGGGCAGCCGGGCGAGGCTTCGCACCAAGCGAGGCGAAACGACCGCCCATGGCGAACCAATATCGAGTTGCGAAAGCAGCACGACCGGCAAGCAAACGCACAGGCTCAACAGTCCCGCCGCGGCTGCAACGGCAAACTCGCCACTGACTAGCTGTCCGACGATCCAGCCCGGCGCCGCGGCCGCCATTGCCGCCACGCCGAGCGTTAGCGTTTCGCCCATCCAGTCGATCGGATTGGTCGAGGGCGGATCGTGTAGCTTGTCGCTCCCTTCTGACGATTCGGTGACGATCGAGATCGCTAGCGTGGCGAAGTAGCCGAACGAGAGCAACCCGATGAGGAAGCCGAGCATCGCCAAGCAGGCGCCCATGATCGCGCCGGCGCCGGAAGACACAAATCCACCGCCGGCGCCGGTGAATATATCAACGCCAAACCTTAATAGACAAACCGCGGTAGTTGCCCAGGCCGCGATGACGAGCGACCGGCCGATCATGCCGCCTGTGCGGAGCATTCGCGTGACGCCCGACACCAGCGGCAGGCGGGGTAGCTCCGGCCGTAGCGGCTGAGCTTCGACTTCGGCAGCCGCGATTGTTTCAACATCGCTTAGATAAGCGCGTGCCGCCTCAGTCAATCCATCCGTCACTTCGGGCGGCGAGATGTCGTACGCCTCGACCGTTACGTCGATCGCCGGCGGCTTGTCTTCCGGCGGTCGCACCGTGGTCGCGACGCCGCAGTCAGGACACGTGAGCTGCTGGCCGATCTGGTGAGGCTGAGCATGCATCAGCGTTTGGCAGTGCCGGCAGTGCACCGGCAACCACTGCGGCTGCTGAGCGGCAATGTCGGCCGCCCAAGGCTGGTCTTCTCCTTCAAAGACTTCGTACTGGTCGCCAAAGATCGCGGCCGGGATATCGAGCTTGCGAGGCTCAGGCGGTGGCGAAACGACCGTCGCAGCCCCGCAGTCCGGGCACTTCACCTTGCGGCCGATGTACTTCGCCGGAACGGTCATGCGTGTCTGACAGACGCGGCATTCAAAACCAACCGGTGGGTGCTTTGCAGGCTCCGGAGGATGGGGCTCGCGTTGATCGACCGTCTCGTGAAACGACTCGGGATCGTCTGCCGAGGGGATGCGAAATGTCTCGCCACACTGCTTGCATCGCGTCCGCCGCCCTGCGTGAACTGCATGCACCCGCGACCGCTTACCGCAGCCGGGGCAGACAGCAACCAGATGGGAAGGAACAGCAGTCGACATTGCGGTGGGCGTCGCCGTAAAAACCAGCGGGTTCGTTAGCAGAGAGAGCAGCGATTGTGTCCCTCCACTATACCGACCTGACGCCCAGTGCGTGCAAACTGGCGACGCTCAAATTCGCCCCGTCGCGTAGAATGGAGCAGGCTTGTTGATTGGCATTCATGGGAGCAATTGTGTTTATCGCCGCTTGGCACGTGCTGACGGAATTGGCGCCCTGGCTACTATTGGGCGCCGCGATTGCGGGCGTCATGCACGCCTGGCTGCCAGCGGGATTCTTGCCGCGGCAGCTAACGGGCCGGCGTGGCGTGCTGAATGCCGTGCTGCTGGGAGTGCCGCTGCCCCTATGCTCGTGCGGAGTCATTCCTACCGGCTTGGGACTCAAGAAGCAGGGCGCGAGCGATGGGGCGACGGTCGGTTTCCTGATTTCTACGCCGCAGACGGGCGTCGATTCGATTCTGGTCACCTCGGCATTTCTCGGCTGGCCGTTTGCATTGTTCAAGTTGGCGACGGCCACCATTACTGGCATCGTCGGCGGTTGGCTCGCCGATGCCGCGTCGCAGCCGGTCTTGCCAGTGCTATCGGACGAGTCCCCCGGCCAGCAGCCGATCGCGAATCGCTTCCTCGCGGCAGTCGGCCATGGGCTCGAACTCATCCGCTCGATCTGGCTCTGGATTGTGGCGGGCGTGTTGATCTCGGCCGCGCTCGAAACCTTCGTGCCTGCCGAAGGCTTGACGTCGCTGGCCGGCTATGGGGGCTTGGCGGGAATGGTGATCGCACTGCTGATCTCACTTCCGCTGTATGTTTGCGCGACGGCATCGGCGCCGATCGCGGCATCGCTCGTTGCCGCCGGGCTACCCGTCGGGGCGGCACTGGTCTTCTTGATGGCCGGCCCGGCGACGAACGTCGCGACGCTCGGCGCGGTCTACCGGACCCTCGGCGGCCGGCAGTTGGCGATTTACCTCGGCACGATCATCGTCGGCAGCTTCGTTGGCGGGCTCTTGTTCGGTTGGCTTATCGAAGTGCCTGCTGCCATTCACAGTCTGCATACGCATCAGACAACGTGGTGGTCCTTAACGAGTGCAGTACTGCTTCTAACGATCTTCGGTTGGTTCGCCGTGGACGATCTCCGCCGGTGGTGGCGAAAGCGGATCGCAAACAATCAGCCGACCGACGGCTCTGCAGTCGTCGAAGTCGCTGTCGCCGGCATGACCTGTGGCAGCTGCGTGGCGAAACTTGAAAAGACGGTAGCTGCCGACGCGTCGGTCGACTCGGTCGAAGTGACGCTGCACCCGGGCAGAGTCGTGGCCCACGGCAACATCGCCAGCGAGCAACTCCGGCAACTAGTTCGCCGCGCTGGCTTCACGCCCTCTTGATCGGGTGGCGGCGGTTCTGCGCACGTCATTCACCGCTCACCTTCTCGCGCTATAATCGTGCCATCGCCGAGGCGACCCTCGGCCAATTCACTCTCGCGCAATACGAACGGAACACGCCCCCATGGCATCGCAAGATCAGCAACTCTTCACTCCGTTTCAACTGGGCGAGCGGACGCTCGCCAATCGCGTGGTCTTGGCGCCGATGACCCGTGCCCGGGCAAGCCAGGGGCGTGTGCCCAATGCATTGATGGCCGAATACTACCAGCAACGCGCAGGAGCCGGCCTGCTGCTCACCGAAGCAACGACGATTTCCGAGCAAGCCAACGGCTGGGTCAACTCGCCTGGCATCTATACCGACGAGCAAACCGAAGGTTGGAAGCTGACCACCAAAGCGGTTCACGAAGCGGGGGCGATCATCTTCCTTCAGATGTGGCACTGTGGCCGGGCGTCGCACAGTAGCTTTCACGACGGCGATCCAACCGTGGCGCCTTCGGCGATCGCCATCAATGGTGACTACATCCACACGCCCGATGGTAAACAGCCACACGAAACGCCGCGGGCACTTAAAACCGAAGAGATTCCTCGCATCGTGGACGACTACGCCCAAGCAGCCGAGCGAGCCAAAGCGGCCGGCTTTGATGGCGTCGAAGTTCACAGCGCGAATGGCTATCTGCTCGATACCTTCTTGCAGTCCAAAACGAACCATCGCACCGACGAGTATGGCGGCTCGGTTGAAAACCGGAGCCGATTGCTCCGCGAAGTGGTGCAGGCCGTCACATCGGTTTGGCCGGCGCACTCGGTTGGTGTGCGACTTTCGCCCAATGGCTCCTTTAACGACATGGGTTCGCCCGACTATGTCGAAACCTTCACGCACGCGGCGAAGATGCTCAACGATCTCAACTCCGCCGGTCCGCCGCTTGCGTATTTGCACGTGATGGATGGCCTTGCGTTTGGCTTTCACGAACAGGGCGAGCCGATGAAGCTCGCTGATTTTCGCAAAGAGTTTGCCGGGCCGATCATGGGCAACTGTGGCTACGAGCAAGCCTCGGCCGAGATCGCCATTGCTGCCGGCGAAGGCGACCTCATCTCATTCGGCCGACCCTTTATTAGCAACCCCGACCTAGTCGATCGCATGCGGAACGATTGGCCACTGAACGATCCGGCCGAGATGGACGTCTGGTACGCCACCGACAAACAGGCGACCGGCTATACCGACTTCCCGGCGCACTCAGAAAGCTAATCCCTGCCGCGATGCCCCGATGCTCGCCGCTTATCTCTGACAAACGTTTCGGGGAGGAGATAAGGGGATGACGGGGGAGATTGGGGGGATGGTTTTTGAGTGGGTTACGTCTGTTTGGATTGTTTACCCGCGCGATTAGTTAGGAACGAGTCACGACGCGATACCGTGAGCCGTCGCTAGGCATCTACAATTCGCCCCATCATTGAGCAGTTTGAGTCCCCGCCAGCTTGAACCATCCCCATTATCCCCCATTCATCCCCCCAATCTCCCTACCACAGCTCCGCACCAATCTAAACTCTGCCGCTTAAATCCCTTCCCGTAATGCGGTGGTTTACTTTTCCTGCGGCCGGTGCTATGATCCGCAGCAGTGCATTGGTGGTCGGCCGAGCAACGTTTGCCGGTCGACAGAACAGGGAACCCGGTGAGATTCCGGGACGGCCCCGCCGCTGTATCCGAGCATTAACTGACGATCTTCTTTCTGCCATTGCGGCGGGGCTTGCTAACAGCAAACCCGCTGCGAGAAGGCCGATCGATCAGACGCTCGGGAGTCAGAAGACCTACCAGTGCGTGACTTGTGGCATGCTGCGAGGGACAGCCGCCACTCGAAAACCATTGTGAGCAGCCCCCGCTCGCGGGGGGATGTCGCTAGTGCTACCGCCATCTGGTTGAGGCCACGCCTCGTGATGCGCGAATGCTTTGGCGACCAGACTGCTTTGGATTGTCGGTCATGCCGGTGCGTCGAACCATCCTGCGCAAAGCGTGCCTACGCACACGTGTCGCTAAGCTCACTGCATGGGGCTTCACGCTGGTCGAGCTGCTGGTGGTGATCGCCATCATCGGCCTGTTGGTTGCGTTGCTACTGCCCGCGGTGCAGACGGCTCGCGAAGCAGCCCGGCGAGCAGAGTGCCAAAACCAGCTGCGCCAAATCGGTCTGGCGATGGCCAACTACGAGGGTGTGCATAAGGCCTTGCCGGTCGGCTGCGTCGAGTGCGATGGCTTTGGCGGTCTGCTTACATCGTGGAACACCCGGCTACTGCCGCAGCTTGAACTTCAGCCGGTGGCCGATCGATACGACGAATCGCTGCCAGCCCGCGACCCGGCGAACTTGGCGGCGGCGGTGATCATCGATTCGTTCCTCTGCCCCAGCGACACCACCGGCCGCTTGCTCGAAGCCTCCAAACGGTGGCAACACGCTGCGTTTACGGACTACGGCGGCGTGTTTGGCAAAGAGGGCGCCTCGGTGGGCAGTGGCCCGAGTGGCGGACTCGATCCGTCGAGCCTTGGCGTGCTGGTCTACAACCGGCCGACCGAGCTTCAAGACATTACCGATGGCTTGGTGCATACGCTCGCAGTTGCCGAATTGCGAGATCGCCGGATTGCCGAGGCGGTGTGGACCAACGGGCATAACGTCTTCGCCCAAGAAGCAACGACGCCCATCAACGCCGCGTCGGGCTTGGGGGGCGATCTAGGTAGTGCGCATCCCGGTGGCGCCTATGGGCTCTTCTGCGATGGCCATGTCGCGTGGCTCGCCAACGACACGCCGCAACCGGTGCTCAATGCCTGGCTAACCCGTGCGGGCGGGGAGCTAGCCAGCGGGGAGGTGGCGCCATGACGTTTGCGAAGGCGGAAGGCGAAGCGAAGGCGGAAGGGGGAAGGCGGAAGGCGGAACGGACGGCTTTGGGGTGGCGATTGGTTTTGCTTGTGTTGGTCGCGTTCGTAGTTTGGATCCGTCCCGTCGACGCAGGGCCCGTTGCTTCGTTTGCGGATATTGAGTTTTGGGTTGGCACCGGGGCGAACGAGGCGGCGTTGGCCATCGACTGGGTCGGCGACGATAGCCAGGACACCGCGCTGGTGTGGGGCTACCGATGGAATGGCGCCGCCACTGGCGAGACGATGCTGCGTGACATCTTGGCGGCCGACACCCGGCTGTTCGCCAAGCTGAGTAGCGGCGGGACGTTTGGCATCTCGACTTTCGGCTTCGGTTACGACCAGAACGACGATGACCTATTCGCCATCGACGATGGCACCACGTTCAATGCTGATGGCATCGCCATTACGACGCCTGCCGATGGCGCCGAGTCGGTCGACCCCGCCGATCGCTATCGCGAAGGTTGGTTCGATGGCTACTGGCACTATGCCACGGGTGTGCAAGGCGCCGGCCAAATCGATTGGACCACTTCCGGCACGGGAGTGTCCCAGCGGTCACTCTCCAGCGGCGATTGGGACAGCTACGCCTTTGCCGTGACTCTCAACGCGGATGAATTCGCCCAAACCCTCACGGCAGCAACTGCCCCTGGTTTGCCAGGCGACTTCAACGGCGATGGCTCGGTCGATGTCGCGGACTATACCGTCTGGCGAGACACGCTGGGCGATATTCCTTCCTATCTGACCTGGAAAAACCACTACGGCACGCAAGTCGGCAGCCTGTCGGCGCCGCTCGCTGTGCCCGAGCCAGCAACCTCGATTGCATTCGCTGGCATGTTTGTTTTCACCTTTTTGTTTCGACCCCTTTGGAGACCTGTCTAATGATTCGTTCTAGTATTGCAGCCGCGGTTGCAGCAGTGACTTTCTGCGTTGCCGGCGCCGCTTCGGCCCAGTTTGCCACGAAGGTGATTAGCTACGACGAGGGAGTGGCGCCGTCGCCTGGGTTCACCATTCCTGTCGCCGCTTTGGGCGGACCACAGGGAGATACGTCTTTTGGCCCCGTGACGCCATTCAACCCGCCCTTTAGCACGTCGGACATCGTCTCGATTGGGGAAGGCGGTCAAATTACGCTGCGCTTGTCGAACTTCATCCTGCCGCAAGCCGGCGAAGTCGAACTCGGCATCTTTGCCAACGTCGGCATCGTCGACACCGACTTTCCCAACGGCCAAGCCGGCGTCGGGCCCACCTTCTCGACCTTCGGGCCGGCGTTTTCCGGCATGCCCGAGGACGCTGCCGAGGTGTCTGTCAGCGAAGATGGCATCACGTGGGTTAGTCTCACCAACCAAATCTTCGATATTCCTACTGCCGGCTTCCAAGACGTGGCCGCCACGCTGCCAGCCGACTTCACCAAGCCGTTCATCGGTGTGCTGGACGACTTTGAAGGGCTAAGCCTCGCGCAAATGCTGACGCTGCTCGATGGCTCGGCGGGTGGCACCTGGCTCGACATTTCGGCGACCGGCTTGTCGCAAGTCGGCTTCGTCCGCCTGTCGCTTGCCGACGATCTGGATCCTGGCACGTCGCTCAACTTTGATCTGGACGCGGTCACGATTTCCTCGTCCGCCATCGGCGCCCGGGCGCCGGAGCCGACCAGCCTGTTGCTACTGGCCATCGGCGGCATCGGAACCGTTAACCGCCGTCGACGGTAAACAACTATCTCCGCGAAGGATCGCCTACGATGACACGCTCGGACACCAGCTTGCCACACGAAGCAGGCTCCCCGGCCGGTAGCCAAGACCACGAGCCCGACTTCTACTTGGAGTCGGGCTGCGTG
>JBCDCL010000038.1:0-11585 GCA_039182175.1 Planctomycetota bacterium | reverse complement strand
TACGGTCGAGGCGTCGGTGGGGCACGTCCGCGACCTGCCCCAGGGCGCCAAGCAAGTCCCTGCCAAATACAAGGGCGAATCTTGGTCGAGCCTCGGCGTCAACGTCGAAGACGATTTCAAGCCGATCTACGTCGTGAGCCCTGGCAAGAGCAAGCAAATCAACTTGCTCAAATCGCAGCTCAAAAAGGCAGACGCCCTCTACCTGGCGACGGACGAAGACCGCGAGGGAGAAGCCATCAGCTGGCACCTGCTTGAATTGCTCAAGCCGAAGGTGCCGGTCCACCGGCTGGTGTTTCACGAGATCACCAAAGATGCCATCCAGGAGGCCCTGGCGTCGCCTCGCGAAGTCGACGACGGCCTGGTCCGCGCCCAAGAGACGCGTCGTATCCTCGACAGGCTCTATGGCTACGAAGTCTCGCCCCTTCTCTGGCGAAAGGTACGCCCAAAGCTCTCAGCAGGCCGTGTGCAAAGTGTTGCCGTGCGGCTGATTGTCGAGCGAGAGCGGGAGCGGATGAAGTTTGTCTCCGCCACTTGGTGGGATTTGTTGGCGACCTTCGCGAAGAAAGAAGACACAAAGCAGACGCTCGAGACGACGCTCGTCTCGGTCGACGGCAAGAAAATCCCCAACGGCAGCAGCTTTGACCAGTACACCGGCAAGCTCAAGAACGAAGACCTGCTGCTGATGGACGGCCCCGCGGCCGAAGCACTTGCGGCGAAAATTCGCGATGGCGAATTCACGGTCACTAAAGTCGAGGAGAAGCCGTACACCACGAAGCCTTACGCTCCGTTTACGACCAGCACCTTGCAGCAGGAAGCAAACCGCAAGCTGAGCTTCACCGCTCGCCGAACGATGGGCGCCGCCCAAAGCTTGTATGAGAACGGCCACATCACGTACATGCGGACCGACTCGACGAACCTGGCAAAGGTCGCCATCGAAGATGCACGAGACTTAGTTTCTAGCGAGTACGGCAATGAGTTTCTGCCTGCCGAGCCACGCATCTACAGCGGCAAGGTAAAGAACGCACAGGAGGCACACGAAGCGATTCGGCCGGCAGGGCACCCCTTTGTCACGCTAGCCGAAATGAAGAGTAAGCTTGGCGCCGATGAGTACAAAATCTTCGAGCTGATCTGGAAGCGGACCGTGGCGAGCCAGATGGAAAACGCTCGCGGCCGGCGGATCGTCGTCACTATCGAAGGGGGTGGCTGCGTCTTTACCGTTAGCGGCAAGACGATCGATTTCCCCGGCTATCTGCGGGCCTACGTCGAAGGCTCTGACGATCCGGACGCCGAACTGGCAGACCAAGAAAAGGCGTTGCCGAGTGTCGTCGAGGGCGAGCGGCTCGACTGCACGTCGCTCACCGCCAAAGACCACACCACGCAGCCACCAAGCCGGTTTAGCGAGGCGGCACTGACAAAAGCCCTCGAAGAACGGGGCATCGGTCGTCCGAGTACTTATGCCTCGATCATCGACACGATCCTCTACCGCAACTACGTCTTCAAGAAAGGTGGCGCGCTGGTCCCCACGTGGGTCGCGTTTAGCGTCGTCACGCTGCTCGAGGAGCATCTTGGCGGATTGGTCGATTACCAATTCACCGCCCAGATGGAAGACGATCTCGACGCCATTAGTCGCGGGGAGCAGGGCTACGTTGAGTACCTCAAGAGCTTTTACTTCGGCAACGGCAAGCCGGGGCTCAAGAAGCAGCTAGAGAACAAGGTCGACGAGATCGACGCTCGTTCGATCAGCCGCATCCTCGTTGGCAAGGCGGATGACGGAGAAGAAGTCTTTGTCCGCGTCGGTCGCTACTCGCCTTTCGTCGAAAAGGGCGAGCGGACGGCGTCGCTTCCCGATGAGTTGCCGCCCGACGAAGTGAAGCTCGACTACGCACTGGAGCTGCTCGCTCAAGCCGACAAGGCCGAGGAGCCGCTCGGCATGTGCCCCGAGACCAACCAGCCGGTTTACATCAAAGTCGGTCGCTTCGGTCCCTACGTGCAAAGAGGGGCGCCTGACGATGAAGAGAAACCGAAGAACGCGTCGCTGCTCAAGGGCATGACCGTCGACGACATCGATCTGGAGACGGCGCTCAAACTGCTTAGCCTGCCGCGGGAAGTAGGGCATCATCCCAAGCTCGACAACAAAATCACCGCCTACAACGGCCGGTTTGGTCCCTACATCAAGTGTGGCGACGAAACGCGGAGCCTGCCGGCCGATGTTTCGCCATTGGACGTTACGCTCGACGCGGCGATCGAACTGCTCAACCAACCGAAGCAGCGTGGCCGCCGTGCCGCCAAGCCGCCGCTCCGTGTGTATGAGGAGAAGTCGCCGGTAACCGAGGGCGTAGTGCAGATCATGGACGGTCGCTACGGCCCCTACGTCACGGATGGCGAGACAAACGCCTCACTGCCCAAGGGCACGGCGCCTGAGGAACTTGATTTCCAAGAAGCGTTGAATCTGCTCAGCGCCCGTGCCGCTGCTGGCGGATCGAAAAAGAAGAAGAAATCGCCCAAGAAGAAGGCGGCAAAGAAAAAGTCCACCAAGAAGAAAACAACCGCCAAAAAGAAAGCCGCCAAGAAAGGCACGACCAAGCGAAAAGCTGTCAAAAGTGAGCCCGCAGCCGACGATGCAGGCGCTGAGGACGCCCCTTTTTGAGCAGTAGCTTCTCAAGCACGCGATTTGCCGTATCATGCACGCCCATAGGCCGGCAGCATTTCAGGCTGGCCACTTTCCGGGGCTTTTCACATGAATACGAAAGAAGCAATCCGTGCTAGTGCCGACCTTAGCCGGCTGGTTCTCACGAGCTTCGTGAGCGATCTGGACGACAGCGAACTGATGATCCGCCCTGGCGAGGGCTGTAATCATCTTGCTTTTCAGCTCGGGCACTTGATTGCAGCGGAGTGCCAATTGCTAGAGATGGTCAAGCCAGGCGCCGCCATCGCGTTGCCCGAAGGCTTCGCCGAGCAACATAGCAAAGAAGCGGCTGGTGAAGACGATCCGGCAAAGTTCCATACGAAGCAAGAGTATCTCGACCTGCTCGATAAGGTTACACAGGCGACCATGGCGGCTCTCGAAGCGACGAGCGACGAAGAACTCGACACGCCGTCGCCAGAGCACTTTGCTCAATTCGCCCCGACGCACGGACACATCTACTCATTGATCGCTACCCATCCCATGATGCACGCAGGACAATTCGTCCCGGTGCGGCGGAAGCTGGGTAAGCCGGTGCTGATGTAACGGCATCGCAGGAGTTTGTGATGCCAATCGGTTTAGCAATCGCTCGGATCGTCGCCTGTGCGACCGTCACGTTCCTCGGGTTCGCCCATGCCCAGCCCGCCGTGCGTGCTCAGCCGTCAACGCCTGCCCACTGGCCTAGGCAAGCCATGTCGCCCGCGCAAGCCATGCCGCCACCGCTGATCATCGCCCACCGCGGGGCTTCGCACGACGCTCCGGAGAATACGCTAGCGGCTTTCAAATTGGCTTGGGAGCAGGGCGCCGATGGCATTGAGGGTGACTTTCGCCTTTCCGCCGACGGCGAGGTTGTGTGCGTGCACGACGCCGAGATGGAACGAACGGCGGGCGAATCGATGGCGGTAGAGCAAACAGCACTTGCTGAGTTGCAGCAGATGGATGTCGGCTCGTGGAAGGCGGATTGTTTCGCCACGGAGCGGACGCCGACGCTGCGGCAGGTGATCGCGACCGTTCCGTCGGGCAAGTATCTCTTCGTTGAACTCAAGTGCGGGCCAGAGATCGTTGAGCCGACGGCAGAAGTGCTTGAGGATTCGTCCCTCAATCCGCAGCAGGTCGTGCTCATCAGTTTCGACGCCGAGGTGATTGCCGCCTGCCGGCGTCGCTTGCCTGAGTATCCAACGCAGTGGCTTACCAAGTACAAGCGAACACTCTCGGGCTGGTCGCCAAACGCCAGCCAAGCCATTTCGCAGTTGCAGGCCTGCGGGGCTGCGGGCTTAGGTTGCAAAGCGGAACAGAAGTGCTTCGATGCCAGTTTCATCCGCCAGCTGAACGCCGCGGGGTTCAACGATTGGGGCGTCTGGACCGTGGATGATCCCGCGATTGCTCGCTACTACCACGAGCTTGGGACGTGGTCTATCACCACCAACCGGCCTGGTTGGCTACGGGAGCAACTTGCCTTGCCGGCAGCCGAGTGATGCTGGCCGCACCGTTAGCCCACCGGTGGCGATGCCGCTATGATAGGCAGCATGAAGCACCTACTCCTAACCGCTGCGGCGATGGTTTGCCTTGCAGTACCTGCCGGCCCCACTCTTGCGGCGAACATCAAAATTCTCTCGTGGAACCTTGAGTCCGACGGTAGCGACCCGGCGATTCTCGCCAAGCAGATTGTCGATCTAGGCAAGCGGCACCTCTACTGCTTTCAAGAGGTCAGCTCTCGCGACGCAGGCCGGTACGCCTTTGCGATTCGCGAAGCCTTCGGCCAGAACTACCGATATCTGGTCTCCAACACGGGCCGTGATGACCGACTGATGATCCTCTACAACGCAGATCGGTTCGATTTGGTCGAGGCGCGAGAGTTGTTCAAGCACGGTGAATACAACTTGAACAAGTGGCGGCATCGCTCGCCGCTGGTGCTCGTGCTGAAGGAGAAGCAATCTGGCTTGACGTTCAACCTAATGACCGTGCATCTGGCGCGTGGCGATCGCCAGTTCCGCAAGGAGCAAGCCATCGGCCTACGCGAGTGGGCCAGGGCCCAGCCGCTGCCGACCGTCGCCATCGGTGACTTTAACTTCGATTACGACATCCCCGGCGAACAAGGGAACGCCTCATTCCAGGCTTTCTTGGAAGAGGGCACATGGACTTGGGTGAAACCCACTCCCATGCAAGATACGAACTACGACGACCGCGATGGCGACGGCGTGGATGATTATCCAGATTCCTGCCTCGACTTTGCTTTCGTCGCCGGTGAGGGTTTCGGCAGGGCTGAAGCAAAGATCCTTGTCCGCGATGGCGACTTTCCCGACGACGACCGCACGTCCGACCATCGGCCGATTGAACTGACGCTCAGTCCGTAGCGACCAAAGAGTCAGGCAAGCGGGCCGGCTTAGTCATCGCTCTCGGCGATGGCGTACGCGGTGGCGTGACTGCGGCAATGGCTGATGCTGAGGTGGATTCGCTTCGCGCCGGATAGCTCAAAGACATCACGGGCCCCACCGTGCAAGCGAACCAACGGGGCGCCGCCCGTGGCGTTTCGCACCTCGACATCGCGCCAGCCGATGCCCTTCACCCAACCGGTGCCAAGTGCCTTGAGCACCGCTTCTTTGGCTGCCCAGCGACCGGCGTAATGCTGCGTTGCACTCTTGCGAGCCGAGCAGTATTCGATTTCAAATTCGGTATAGACTCGTGAGATAAACAGCTCACCGTGTCGCTCAATCATCTTGGCGATGCGAAGGCATTCGATAATGTCGGTGCCGATGCCCAGAATCACAGGATGGCCGTCGGTAAGACGCTGGCGAACTGCGGCTAGCAATCGAGTGCTTGAGACAAGTCGGCGATCAAATCATCCGAATTCTCGATGCCGCACGCCATGCGGATCATGTTGTCAGGTATGCCATATTCTTGGCGTTGCTCAGGCGTGAGCTTGTAGTAGCTCATCAGTAGAGGCTGCTCGATAAGCGTCTCAACGCCGCCAAGGCTTGGAGCAATGCGGGGAATCTTCACTGCATCGACGATGTCGGCCGTTTGCCGCCAGTCGGCGTCTTTGACGAGGAACGTCACCAAACCGCCGTAGCCACGCATCGTTCGTTTAGCAATATCGTGGTCGCGATGAGACAAAAGCCCCGGATAGTAGACCTTCTCGACACGCGGATGCCACTCCAAGAAGCGAGCAACGGCCAAGCCGTTCGCATTATGACGCTCCATACGAAGTTCGAACGTCTTGAGGCCACGCAGCAGCAAATAGATATTTTGCGGCCCGTTGACGGCGCCCATGATGCCACGCAGGTTGCGTACCGGCTCGAGCTGTTCTTTGGCGCCGCATACCACCCCGGCGAGCAGGTCATTGTGGCCGCCCAGGTACTTCGTCGCTGAGTGCAACACGTAGTCGACCCCCGCCTCGATCGGCCGCAAGTTGTAGGGCGTTGCGAGCGTAGCGTCGATTAACGTTTCGATTTCGTTCTTGTGCCCCAGTTCGACAAACCGCTCGAGGTCAATACAGCTCTGATGCGGGTTGGTGGGCGACTCGCTAATAAGCATCCGCGTCTTGGGCGTGATTGCCTGCTGCATCGCGTCGTAGTCGCCCGTCTTGACCTGCCGCGTCGTGACGCCGAACCGCGACAGATGCTTGTTGCAAAACTCGCGACTACGGTGGTAACACTCGTCGAAGAAGATGACCTCGTCACCCTGATTAAGCTTGGCCATGAGCAGGCCGACGATCGCCGCCATTCCGCTAGAAAATAAAACAGAAGACTCTGCGCCTTCCAGCGCAGCAAGCTTCGCCTCAGCAACCTTCTCACCCGGATTGCCATAACGGCCGTACTCTTCGCGAGGCTGCTCTTGTTCGATGAAGTCGATAACCGACTGCGAATCGGGAAAAGTGTAAGTCGACGCGCAGAAAATCGGGTCGGTAATCGAATCGCCCGGCTTTTGCCGCATCTCACCAGCGTGGACAGCAATGGTCGAACTCGCTCCCGGCTCGCTGCCCTGCGTAGGCACTTCGGGGGGCGAACCGGGATCGCCGTCCGACTTGGAATCGATCATCTCTGTGCTAGCCATTGCAGGCCTTGCTCCTTAGTCGCGTCATTGTTGCGAGAACTTCGCAGCGACGGCTTAATTCGATCTTCGTGCATTGTCCTCCATGCACGAAAAAACCGCTCACCTCTCGGGCGGCGGTTTGCAAGGTGCTAGCTGAGTGTCTGCTGTCGAACGGTGCAGGCTTTGGCGACAACCGGTAACCCTGTGTTTCCGGCAACCCTCTATTCCTGACAACTCTGCGTTCAACGTCGGCACTTTAGCAGTACACGGCTGCAAGCGGCCACAAATCCCGAGTCTCTGCACTGTAGAGTCCCCGCGTCCCGATTTCAACCTACCTGCGGGAATCATCGCTACGAGAAGGGCGAAATAGCCACGATTCGCAGCGGTTTCCATCGAGACTGCTCTTCACGGCGCCGGTCACTTTCCGGGAGAATCTGCTGCACAGGCAGACCCAATCATGGAGGAGCGGGTTTATGCGATGGCGTTCGATGCGGTGTGGATTGCTGACGCTAGGGATGGCGATTGGCGTGCTTCAGCCGGCCAGCGGCGATGCCCCCGTTGTCGAACCATCCTCTAAGTCTCCCGAGGTCGGACGATTGATCCGGCAGCTGGCCGATCGCGACTTCGCTACGCGGCAAGCAGCCGAGCGGCGTCTGCTCTCACTCGGCCACGTTGCCCTTTCGCCGGTCGAGGCGGCGGCGACGTCTTCCGATCCCGAACTTCGCATTCGCGCTCGTCGGCTCGCGATTCAACTGCGCGATCACTGCTTCGAGCAGCGGCTGGCGGCCTTTGTCCGAGGGCGGCGGGGTCTGTCTTCTGAAACCTTACCCGGCTGGGAAGAGTTCCAGGAGCTTGCCGGCGACGCACACGCCTCGCGGCGAGTCTTCGCCGAAATATACGAAGCCGATCCTCAGCTCTTCAACCTGGCATTCGCGGAATCGAACTCTGTCGACGGCGACACAAACCATTGGCGACTACCGCCTACGCTTGAGACGCGAGCCATCGCCCTGCAGCGGGCGTTGTCGACTCGTCGGAACCGCAAGCAAGACCGGCAGCAAGCGGTCGCCGCTGCCTTGGCGATTCACTTCATCGCTGCCGCAAACCCAGCGAGCGTAACGCCGCGCACCGCACAGTCGGTAACGCAACTTGCCCGCTCGGAGCTTGTAAAGCCTGCGAAGGATAACGATGCATTGGCGGGTGCCATCCGCAGCGTTATGACAACCTGGATTGTCGGCAGCCAGACCGAAGATCTCTACGCATTGAGTCAAATGCTCAAACTTGCCGAGCAGCTAAAGCTGCGTGATGCGGTCCCCTTTGCACTAGCGATCGCCACCGGCGAGCGTGCGATCAAGCCCAACCAGGCGCAGTTTCGCGCACGTGCCCTACTGATGGTCGGCAAGCTTGGCAATCAATCTCACCTGCACAGGCTTGAGCCACTTTTAGACGACCAAGCTGTCTGTGCGTCGCAGTCGGGTAGAGCAGGGCGGCAAGCCGTTTTGCTGGATGTCGAGATTCGCGACGTCGCGCTTGCGGTCATGCTCCACCTAGCAGGCGAAGAGCCCGGTGCCTTTGGGTTTGCGAAGGCCTTAGCTCACAGCGACCGCCTCTTCGCGCTGCATACGCTCGCATTTCGCACCAAGATCGACCGCGATGAAGCTCTCGCCGCCTGGCGTTCGAGACCTAACATCAGCGACGCCGCATCGGTGCGTCTCGCAGGTCAAGAGTTCCGGCAACTGCGGTGATTCACTACCGCAGACTTCCTGCAGCGAAACTCTTCGCGGCCTCTCGCCTCCCCGGCCGGCCAAGCCCTGGGCATTCGATCTTGCGATAGCAACAATGTATAGGTGTTTAGCAATGCTCTGATGCTTACATAGTTTTACTCCCGGCAAACCGACTGGCCTGCGATGCTTGGCGAAGTGATTGCGATTGGCGACGAGCTGACCAGTGGCGAGCGGCTGGACACCAACAGCCAATGGCTCAGCCAGCGGCTGACCGAGATGGGCATCGAAGTCCGCTACCACACCACCGTCGGCGACGACTTGGACGCCAACATCGAAGTCTTTCGAGCCGCCATCGCGAGGGCCGATGTCGTGGTGGCGACCGGCGGCCTAGGGCCAACCGCCGACGATCTGACTCGAGAATCGATCGCTGCGGCAACGGGCGTCGAACTGGTCCGTGACGACGCCAGCCTCGAACGCATTCGCCAGATGTTTCTCTCGCGTGGCCGGACGATGCCAGAGCGAAACGAGCGGCAGGCCGACTTCCCGCATGGGTCGCAGCCCGTCGCGAATCCAAACGGCACCGCCCCCGGCGTGCAGATGGTTGTGCAGCGGGACCAGCGAAATCCGTGCTTGTTGTTTGCCTTGCCCGGCGTGCCTGCCGAAATGCACGAGATGTGGTCTCAAACCGTGGCGCCCACCACGGCGGCGGCGGTGCCCCAGCCGCGAGTCATTCGCCATCGCCGGCTCAAGTGCTTCGGCGTTGGGGAAAGTCACCTCGAAGCGATGCTCCCCGACCTCGTCCGCCGCGGACGCGACCCGCGCGTCGGTATCACGGTCAGCGGCGCCACTATCACCTTGCGTGTGACGGCCGCCGGACCCGACGAAGCGGCCGCCTTCGCAGCCATGGAGCCCACACTGGCGACGATTCGCGAGAAACTGGGCATTTTGGTCTTCGGCGCCGAAGACGACGAACTGCAAGACGCCGTCAGCCGGCTGCTGGTCGAGCGGCAACAGTCTGTAGCGACCGCCGAATCGTGGACCGGTGGTCTGCTCGCGCAGTGGCTCGCCTCGGTCGAAGCCGATATCCAAGCCAAAGTGGGAGGCGACTACCTGACAAGTCCCGAAGCCGTCGAAGAACTCGCCGTCTCGATTCGCCGGGAGACAGGATGTAACTTCGCACTGACGATCGGCGCCCCCGACCAATCCGATCCGCCAGCAGTCGCCATTTCACTCGTCGGCGAAGACGTGACGGTGACGAAGCAGTACCCCCTCATCGGCCACCCGACGATTGTGCGGCCGCGGATTGCCAAGCTTGCGTTGAATCTACTGCGACTGCACCTGCTGAACCACGACCCGACCTAGGCGACCATGACACTGATCACGCTCGGCGCCGCTTGCCTGAATCAAACCCCGCTCGACTGGGATGGCAATCACCAGCGAATGGTAGCCGCCATTGACGAAGCACGTGAGCAGGGCGTCGGTTTGCTCTGCCTGCCAGAACTGTGCATCACGGGCTACGGCTGCGAGGACATGTTCTTCGCTGCCGACGTGCACGAAACGGCAATGAAAGAGCTAACAAGACTTGCTCCGCAGACGCAGGGAATCGCGGTCGCCTTCGGTCTACCAGTCTTCTACGACTCAGCTCTCTACAACGCGGCTGCGCTACTCGCTGATGGCAAGCTGGTGGACATCGTCGCCAAACAGTTTCTCGCCGGCGATGGCATTCACTACGAACCACGCTGGTTCGACCGCTGGCCGGCAGGCAAAGTCGGGTCGGTTGAAGTGGACGGGCGTAGTTATCCGCTTGGAGACTTGGTCTTTAATCTCGGCGGAGTACGCATCGGATTCGAAATCTGTCGCGACGCCTGGGTCGACGACCGGCCGGGCGGTCGCCTAGCCCGCCGTGGCGCCGATGTACTGCTAAATCCCAGCGCCAGTCACTTTGCCTTCGCCAAACAAGACATCCGGCGACGACTCGTGCTCGAAGGTTCGCAGGCTTTCTCGACCAGCTACGTCTATTGCAACCTGCTCGGCAACGAATCGGGCCGGGCAATCTACGATGGCGGCGTTATGATCGCCAGCGACGGCCAAATGATCGCCTACGGGCCGAGATTCTCGTACGCAGACCACCGATTGACCACCGCCGTCGTCGATGTTGCTGAGACCCGTCGTTCGCGTTCCGCGGCGTTCAACGGCGGTGAGGAAGACGGTCACGTCGAGGCCGACTACTCGTGGCCGACGCCTACGGAGTCATCGCCAACGCCACCGCTCGCCAGCCAAGCGTCCGACTACGATACGTGGGAGTTGAGCGACCACATCAAAGAGGAAGAGTTCACTCGGGCGGTGACGCTGGCTCTGTTTGACTACTTGCGAAAGAGCCGTGCCGGTGGTTTCGTCGTCTCGCTCAGCGGCGGCGCCGACTCGTCGGCCGTCACGGTGCTGATCGGCTTGATGGTCCGCCTCGCCGCCGCAGAACTCGGCAAAAAGACGCTGCTAGAGCGGCTGAGCCATGTCCGCTCGCTTCGCGATGTGCCGGCGGACGCCAGTCCGAAGCGAATCGTCCAGCGGCTCTTGGCGTGTGTCTATCAAGCGACGCAGAACTCATCCGACACCACACGCAACGCAGCAGCGAAGATCGCCGAGACAGTTGGCGCCGAGTTCTTGGAGTGGAACGTCGATGCAATGGTCGATGGCTACGTGCAGACGGTCTCGTCGGCGATTGGCCGCGAGCTGACCTGGGAGCACGACGACCTCGCCTTGCAAAACGTGCAGGCCCGGGCACGTGGGCCAGGGGCGTGGTTGCTGGCGAACCTGCGGGACGCCCTGCTGCTGGCCACCAGCAACCGCAGTGAGGCTGCCGTTGGCTACGCCACGATGGATGGCGACACCTGCGGTGGGCTTTCGCCTATTGCTGGCATCGACAAGGCATTCCTCCGGCAGTGGCTTGCGTGGATGGAAACGACCGGGCCAGACGGCCTTGGACCGGTGCCCGAGCTAAGCGTCGTCAACCAGCAAGCCCCCACCGCGGAGCTTCGGCCGCCGTCGGCTGGGCAGACGGATGAGGCAGATCTGATGCCCTATCCGGTGCTCGACGCCATTGAACGGGTGGCGATCCGCGACAAGCGGTTCCCTGCCGAAGCTTGCCAGCT
>JBCDCL010000037.1:0-11637 GCA_039182175.1 Planctomycetota bacterium | reverse complement strand
GGGCAGGATTGTTGACAACAAACGAGCCGAGGGGCCTCGTTTCCAGCTAGCCAAGCTGGAAGCGAGGTTCGTCCGGTGGGCGTCGCCACTCGCGATGTATCCTGCCCGGCTCCAGTCTCGACCGGGGCACGCGGCTTCAGTCGAGGAAGCGTTTTCACGCGGTGCTTTGCCAACGGACCATCGGAAGCTGAGGGTTCGTTGGGGAGCCTGCTGTCAAACCTTGGCTTGGTTAATTGCGTGGCCTCCCACCGACCTGGGACAAACACGACACCAAGCGGTCAACGTAGCAACTTGAAATTGTTTGCAGGCATCCGGCGGTGGTGACAGCCATGCGTCGCGTTGTGTAAGCAATTCTCTTTCAGAAGCAAGGGCGACGGTTGTCGCTCGTTGTGCTCGACCTCTTTCTTGCCGCGCTTGGCAGCGTCCGCTTGCAGAAATCGTATCGCAGCGGATTAGCACAACCTACGCGGTGGCTTCGGCTGTCGCGATCAACAACAACGGGCGCGTCATGGATACTCAAACTCTGATTGCTGTCATTATCTCGGCGGCGATCACTGCGGGTTTTATTAAACTGGTCGGCTACCTCCGCAAACGCGACGCGGAAAAAGAGGCCCAGCTCATCATTCAAAAGGCCGAGGATGCCGCTGCAGCTCGGCGTAAAGAAGCAGAAATCGAAGCGAAAGAAATCGCGCTGCAAGAGAAAGCCAAGTCGGACGAGAAAGCCAACGAAATTCGGCAGCAGTTGCACGAACGCGAACGGCAACTCGACAAGGTAGAGGACACGCTGACCCAACGGGCCGACCAGCTTTCCAAGCAAGAAAAGATGGTTGAGGGCAACCAGCGGCGGTTAGCGGAGAAGCTAGATGACGCAGGCCGCCGGCAAAAAGAATTGGACGACTTGCTGGATGTCGAGCGGCAGACCCTGCATCGCATCAGTAGCCTTGGCCCCGAGGAAGCCAAGGCTCAACTACTCGAGCGACTAGATAAAGAACTAGCCGACGAGCAAGGCAAGCTGATTATCCAGCGGGAAAAAGCAATCGCCGCTGCGGCGGACGGCAAGGCCAAAGAATTGCTCATTACCTCCATTCAACGGTTCGCCTCAGCCCATACGGCCGAATCGACCACCAGCACCGTCGACATTCCCAACGACGACATGAAGGGCCGCATCATCGGCCGCGAAGGGCGAAATATTCGAGCGTTTGAAAAGGCAACCGGCGTCGACGTAATCATTGACGATACGCCGGGCGTGGTGATTGTCAGCGCTTTTGATCCGGTGCGGCGAGAAGTTTCTCGACTAGCCCTTACGAACCTAATCGCCGACGGACGGATTCATCCTAGCCGTATTGAGGAACTCGTCGCCGAAGCAGAGAAAGAGGTCGAAGGCGAAATTCAACGCCATGGCGAAGAAGCTACCCATGAAGCGGGCGTCCACGGCTTGCATCCTAAGGTGGTCGAACTGCTGGGGCGATTGCGCTACCGGACCAGTTACAGCCAGAATGTGCTAAGGCATTCGATCGAAGTCTCGGCGGTGACGGGCATGATTGCCGAAGAGATGGGCCTGGATGGCGACCTCGCTCGCCGGGCGGGCCTGCTGCACGACATCGGCAAGGCGGCGGACCACGACGCAGAGGGCGGCCATCCGAAAATCGGCGCCGACCTGCTCAAGCGGTATGGCGAAAACGAAACGGTGGTCCACGCCGCCTTGGGCCACCACGACGACATTCGCCCCGACATGCCCTACACCGTGATGTGCGCCGCTGCCGACGCTTGTAGTGCGTCGCGTCCCGGCGCCCGGCGAGAGACCTTGGACCGCTACATCAAGCGGATGCAAGAGCTAGAGGCGATCGCCACCGGATTCGATGGCGTTCATCAGGCGTTCGCCATCCAAGCCGGCCGCGAAGTGCGAGTGATTGCCAACACAAAACAAACTACCGACGAATCGGCCGCCAAAGTGTGCCGCGACATCGCCCAAGCCTACGAGCAACAGTTGACGTATCCCGGCGAGATCAAAGTCACCATGATTCGCGAAACCCGCGTTAGCGAAACGGCAAAATAAAACGAAGCATCAAGCAAACGTGATTCCTCCTATCGCCAACAGCCAATAGCTCATAGCCAATAGCTCTCTCCTCCATGCGTCTCCTCTTTATCGGCGATATCGTTGGTCAACCTGGGCGAGACATCGTCTTGCAGGCGGTGCGTGGGCTGAAGGCGGCAGAGGAACTCGATCTGGTGATCGCCAATGCCGAGAACGCCGCCGGCGGTTCGGGCCTGACGCCGCTGCTGTACAAGGAGTTGATCCGGGCAGGCGTCGACGCCATTACACTTGGCGACCACGTTTACCGCCGCAAGCAAATTTGCAAGACGCTTGAAGCGGAGTCCAATATCGTTCGCCCTGCGAATTTGCCCACCGAGGCGATCGGCCGACGTTGGGCCGTGGTGCAAGCCGCCAACGGTGTCAACGTGGGCATCTGTTGTGCCCTTGGTCAGTTGTTCATGAAGCCGATAGACAGTCCGTACCGGGCGATCGACGACTGTTTGGCTCAAATGCCGTCCGATGTGAAAGTGCGGCTCGTCGACTACCACGCCGAAGCGACCAGCGAGATGCAGATCATGGGTCGCTACCTGGATGGACGCGTGTCGGCGGTGCTGGGAACGCACACGCACGTGGCGACTGCCGACGAGCAGCTGCTGCCAGGCGGCACGGCGTTCCAGTGCGATGTTGGCATGACGGGGCCGCATGAGAGCATCATCGGCCGGCGAATCGATCGGGTGATGCATGCCACGCTCACATCGATGCCGGCGCCTTTCGACGTCGCCACCGAGGATGCCCGTTTGAATGGCACGATTGTCGAAGTCGATCCTCAGACAGGTCTCGCCACCGGCATCCGGCGGGTTTCGATCGATGCTGCCCGGGCCGCCGAGCTAGAAACGCTAGCAGCGAACGACTAGAGACGCTTGGTGGAGTTAGCCAAAGGGATTCGCCTTGCCGGCATCCAGCCCGGCCGCTACGCTCCTGCCGCGTCTTACCTGTACCTAGCCATATTCCCCGCCTAGCGGTTTACCAGGAGTAGCGATGGATCGCACTCATTCGACCAGCAATCGACGTCCCCATTGGCTGGCGACTGCTCTCTGTCTTTGCTTGCTGCTCCCCTCGTCAGGTTGTCTTCACCAGATATTGGCGACCGGCATCTACTTGGCGGACGGCGGAAACTTGGTCGACGCACCCTGCGAAGATCTCGAAGAGCAGCGGGTGGTTGTCTTCTGCCGACCGCCACTGTCGAGCGAGTACAGCCACGCCGGCGCCTCGCGACAACTGGCGAAGCGCGTCAGCTCGTTGCTCCGTGACAACGTGAAAGATATCGATATGGTCGACCCGCGCGAGGTCGACTCATGGCTCGATGAGAACGATTCCGACGACTACGAAGCCCTCGGGCAAGCGGTTGGCGCCGATCGCGTGGTGCGAATCGAACTGGATCACTTCGACCTGTTCAAAGGCAAAACGCTTTATCAAGGCAACGCCGACGTAACGGTAAAAGTGTATGACATGACCGACGGCGGCCGAGAGATGTGGGACGCGCCGATGGGCGAGATGCTCTTCCCGGTCAACAGCGGCATTCCTGCCCAAGACAAACCGGTGCGACAATTCCAGCGAGAATTCGTACAGGTCTTGGCGGGATCGATTTCTCGCAATTTCTACCGCCACGATCCGCACGCAGACTTCGCGATCGACGCACTCGCCAATCGGTGAGGATTGGCGATCAGCTGATGGTCGTGAGTCTAATGCTCACAGCTTGGGCACCGGCGGCTTCGGCTTGCGGGGCGGTAGGTTCTGAGGCGGGCGTGCTTGGCGAGGGCGATTGTTGTTGTTCGCTTGTCGCGCTAGCCGCTCTGCAACACCGTTGTAACGCTCAGTCCACTCCCAGCCGAACGGCGAATTGAGCTCTCGCTGGGCAAGCAATGCCCAGGGAGTGCCTTCGTGCTCTCGGACGACGCGCGTCAAATACCGCTCGGCTTTCTCTGCCTGCTTGGCCAGCACGCTGCCCGACGTTACTTGGTCTGACGGGCGAATGACCCAGGTGTCGTTTCGCTCGTTCTTGAACTTCATCCCTTGCTTGGCCTCGGCAAGCATCGCGTTGTAGCCTTCGGTCCGCACTTTGACGGCGAGTGCACGACCGATCGCCAAATCGTAACCGGCTTGCCACCGGAGGCTGTCGATCTTCTTCCGATCGGCCTCGCCTGCCAGCAGCGTCGTCGCCAAGCGATTGATTTTCGGTTCAAGTTTGGCGGCGCCTCGCTGGGCGCGAGTAAGCGACTCAACAAGCTGGGCTTCGTTCACCTTTTCAAAAACCCGTCGCACACTTTCCAGCGGCGTTGTTTGCGAAAAAGCCGCGGCTTGGACGAGGGCTGCTTTCGCTCGATTCTTGGTGAGTCGCTCGCGATACTCCTCCAGCGGCAGGTAGTCGGGACGATAGCGACGCATGATCCGCGGGTCGAAAAAGGTCGAAACGTAAGTTGTCATTGCATCGGTTTGGCGACCCGGCAGGCGGCCGACGCGTCGATTCGGATGCACCGCGAAGTAGGCGCCGCCCGTTTCGTAGGTGAGCCGGGTCAAGCCGTACGGCCCGAAGCCCGAGTCGAGCGTATCGTCCTGCGGTCCGCCTCCGAGAAAGCCAAGCTTGATGCGTTCTGGCAAGAGAGACTCCGGACCTTGATGCACGGGCACGCTCTGTGGCGTCTGATCGAAGGCTGCATCGGGGTGTACGTATTTGACGTAGGCCTCGCGGCGACCGAACGGCGCCGGCACGCCAACCACATAGACGGGCGTCTGCAACTTGCGGCAGAGGGCGACAGTGGGCTCAAGATTCTCGATGTCGTCTCCTGCTTCGTCGGAGAAGACCACCACCATTAGATTGCGTCGTGGCTTTCGCGTGCGGTAGGACTTTAGTTCTTGCACCACGCTGCCGATCGCCAAAAAAACGTTTTCTTTGCCTTCGCCAGGCTTGCCGCGATCTGTGTCACGCACGCTTCGCACCGCCGCTTGAATCTCGGCGACATCGTCGGTTGGATCGGGCGTAAGCAGCCTGGGGGCAGATCCAAATTGGGCGACGACGGTCAGCAGCGGTTTTTCTTCGTGCTTGGCGAACGCCGGATTCTCTGCCGCTTGAAACACGCCTAGCTCTTCGTAGACGCGGTCGAACCGCCTAGCGATCTCTTCGCGTTGCGGCTTGAGACTTCCCGACTGATCAAATAGCCAGACGACGAGCGTCGGTCGCTGGTCAAGCGACAACAAGATTTCGTTGGTGATGCGATCGACAGCGCCCGACGCACCGGTGGCGCCAACGCTGCCAACGCCCTGCTTCAACAAATTGTCGTCGAGTGTTGGGCCTTGGACGATTGGCTGATCGAGTTCGATCGCCGGCAAGTCGCCCGAGAAGC
Source organism: Planctomycetota bacterium (assembly GCA_039182175.1). Lineage (GTDB taxonomy): Bacteria > Planctomycetota > Planctomycetia > Pirellulales > Lacipirellulaceae > JBCCQL01. The sequence goes on along the minus strand of JBCDCL010000037.1, from coordinate 6,201 downwards.
TGACCGGCTCAAGTGGAATGACGACTTCCGAGAGGTCGGCTTCAAGTGGCGCCGCGGCGGCGGCTTCTGTCGACCCGGCGTCTGATAACGCTCCAATTTCTTCTTGCAGGTCTTCGGAGAAGCGAAATTCTTCGGGCAGCGTTTCCTGAATCGGATCGGGCGGCGTCGCCGTAAGCACCAAACGATTGGCGCCGGGAAGCAACATCGTCAAGGTAAAGAGCGTCACCAGCGCGGCGATGTGGAGCAGAAAACTCAACGTCCAGGCACTGGTCTCGCCGTCGACAGGCAACCGTTGGGCGCCAAGCGACTCTCGTAACCATCGACGGATCGTTCTACGCGGAACCAAAAAATGAGACCTCAGCACGGGTCAAAGAAGGTGCATCTACCAACGCAAGGCTTTAGTAATCAAACCTTAAGTCAAACCTCGCCGGCACTCCTCAGTGTCGATAAAACCGCTGAATTCTGCAACTTAGAGCCTTGCGAATTATAGGCGTCGCTCGATTCACGCACCCGGCGACGTTCGCCTGGCGGCGGCGGACGGTATAATCAAGGCAGTCCGGCCGTCGTGCTTTGCCGCGGCGGCGTGGGTCCGCAGGTACGGACCCGCGAGCGGACAACGACCACAGCTACTCTTCCCGTCGCCCCTCGGAACCAGCGATGCAAAAGTACTTCGTTCTCACAGCTGCAATTATTTTCGCTTTGTTCACCACTGCTGGCGATGCCAACGCTCAGCGTCGCGGCGCCGCTGCTACGGCGGAGTCGGTAACTCTCGTCACCAAAGATGGCGTCTCGCTCGGAGCGACTTTCTACGCGGGCCAGACCAGCAAAGAGACAACGCCCGTCGTCATGCTGCACGACTTCAATGAGTCACGCGCTGTGTACGACAGCCTCGCCACGCGATTAAGCAATCCGGGCGAACAAGATAGTCACCAACCTTTTGCCGTGTTGACAGTCGATCTGCGAGGTCATGGCGACAGCGTGAAGCAAAGCTACGGCGGCAGCGCAACGCGCACGCTCGAAGCCTCGCGGCTTCGCAAGGGCGATGTCGAAGCGATGGTGCTGCGAGATATGGAAGCCGTGCGAAAGTTCCTGGTCAAGGAAAACGACGCGGGCAAGTTTAATCTCAACCGGCTGTCGGTCATCGGCACCGGCCTCGGCGCCGTGGTGGCGGCCAACTGGGCGGCTGTCGACTGGAGCGTGCCCCCGCTGGCCACCGTCAAGCAAGGGCAAGACCTAAAGACGATGATCTTAGTTTCGCCGCGCTGGAAAACCAATGGACTGTCGATCAACAACGCCTTGAAGCAACGCGGCGTGCGGCAAAAGGTCGCCACGATGCTGCTTTACGGCGGGAAGGATACCCGCGTCTCTAGAGACAACAAACGAATCTATAAGCAGCTCGCTCGCTACCACGACGACCTCAAGGCGTCGCCCGGCGGCGAGCTGCCATCGCTCGTTGAGTTTGGGCCGGAGACCGAACTGCAGGGCACCGCGTGGCTCAAGCAAGCTGGTACAAAGGCGGAGGATCTGATGATCCGCTTCCTTACCCAGTACTCGGTCAAACCAGACTTCGAGTACCTAGAGCGTCGCAACTAGTAAGTGCGGATAGCTCAGCCCTTTACCGCCCCGGGTAGGAGGTCGCCAAACCTTCGGGCCGAGGAGTCAGTAGCCGGGCTCGGGGAGCCGTGGGGTTGGCGCCGCTTGGCGAGCCCACCGAGATAAGTCCCCCAGCGGTCCCGCCGGCAAGACCAGCGGATTCTGTTAACTCACCCGGCGCGCAAACCTGCAACGCGACGCCAATCGGCAGCAAGTCGGGATGGTCGATCTTGCTCCGATTCCAGGCGAACAAGTCGGCGGCACGAGATGCGTCGCCCAAATAACGCTCGGCAAGCTTCGCCAGCGTATCGCCATCGGTGACGATATGCGTCTGCGGTGAGCGGTTCTTCGCTGCCTGTCGCGATTGAGCTTCCGCCTGAAAACTGCTCGCAGGAATCATCCCTTGGTGCGTACTTTGAGCCGGCGGCTCGTTGAACGCTTCATTCGTCATCGGGATATCAGTCCAGATCGGCTGCTCATTCCCTGGAGTCGGTGCACTAACCAGGGGCGATGCACCGGCGTAGTTGCTGTCACGCATCGCGGTATGCGGTGCGGCAGCGGCTTCGCGATTGGTACGCACTGCATCCTCCCAAGCGCCGACTGGCGGGGCACTCTGCCGATACGCGGCCGAATGCCAATCGTTACGCGGAGCTTGGTTAGCGGGCGATGCTGCACTTGGTGATTGCTGGGCGAGTGGCGGCGCCGTAGGCCAAGTATTAGCCATGGTCGCTGGACTCGTCGGCGGTGTTGGTTGCGGCGTTGGCCAGGGCGCCGGCGTTGCATAGCGGCTGCCAACGACTGCCTCGGCGGCGGCGGGCAAGACCGCGGCGTCGCGGACACGTATCAGCCCCGACGGCGGCTCTGATTGAAACGACTCCCCGCTAACAACTGCCGCCGAGCTTTGGTTGTCCCAGGCTAGGGCTTCCTCATCGGCAGCTATGTCGAGCGTTGGCGGCGCCGTGTCGGCGATGATGGGTGACGTGGGCGATAGCCAGCTTGGCTCATCAACGGGCGCAGGCGTGATGTTGGGCATTTCGTTAAGTGGCCGGAGCGGACTCGGCGCGAGTTGCAGCCGGTCGACCTCGGTCTGGGCGAAGTATGCCCACTGCTGGGCGTTGTCGACTGCCGCCGGCGCGGGTCGTAAGTCTCCCCACGGATCCGTTGGCTTTCCAAGGGTGAGTCGGTCGGCCAATTGGTCGGCCAAGTCGGGCGGGCCGAATAGCGACGCCAACACAAATCCGGAGCCTACGAGCAACAACGAAAAGAGAGCTTTTCCAAGAGCAGTCACGGCGATCCTCGCACCAGGTTGGCAACGGCTCGGCGGCGCACGCTGTGTACGCTCAACGACCGGCGGTCGCGCTGTAGGGTGGGGTTCGTCCGTGAACTCAGTGCGAGCGTGATATCGCGAAGCCGCGATCCACGCTGCGGGTGGCGAGCGATGTCCTGCTACGCCACGTGTCCGTTTTGGTAAGGTCGGCGGCCGTTGCTCGCCGCCGCTAGCAGAATTGTGGCGGCAGCAGGAAGTTCGTCACTTGGTTGCATCGTTTCAATACCTAGCGAATCGGCGCCGCTTGCGGAAACTTTTCCGCCAAGGCTAGCAACGGCAGCGCGTAAAAATCGCCGCCGGCCGCTCGTTGTACGCGGCCGGCGGCGAGTGGTTCGCACGCGGGGAGACTATTTCACGTCGCTAGCTCAGGCGGCGCCCGAGGCTTTGCTCACCGAAGGGGAAGCGGAACTGCTCTTCTCCGCGCCCACCATTGCTAACAAGGCAGGCGAGGCGATGAAGATCGAGCTGTAAGTACCCACGATCACGCCGATGACCAAGGCAAACGCAAAGCCGTGGATACCAGGTCCACCGAAGAAGTAGAGAATGCCAACGACGATCAACGTCGTCAGCGAGGTAAGCAATGTTCGGCTGAGGGTCTGGTTGATGCTCGTGTTGATCATGTCGCCCGTGAGGTTGGGGCTCTTGCCGCGAACTTCGCGGATGCGGTCAAACACGACGATCGTATCGTTTAGCGAATAACCGATGATTGTCAGAAACGCCGCCAAGATCGGCAGGCTGATCTGGAAGGCGTCGATCTGCAAGGCTTCAGCAAGCGGTGGCAACGCCTTGACCACGTAGGCCGATACGGCGATGGCGCCTAGCGTAATGAGCACGTCATGCACCAGCGCCACAACCGCCGCCAAGCCGAACGCCACGTTTTGGAACCGGAACCAAACGTAGGCGACGATCCCCAACAGGCTGAGGGCGATCGCCTGCAAGCCAAGCCATTTCAGGTCGCCTGCCACTTTGCCACCGATACGGCTAGCTAAGGGGAAGATTGGCTGCGACTCGAGTTCGGTCTTCAACTGCTCGGCAACGGCGGTAGCTTGTTCCGGCTCCAAGCCGCCAAATCGGAGCGTCCAGTTCTTAAACCGCTGACCGCTGCCTTGCACGTAGGCAGGGTTTTCGACAGTCGGCTCGGTGTTGAAGTCTTGCTCTGCAAGGATCTGCTTAACGCGGTCCTTCAAAGCGTCGTGCGAAACGCCGTCGCCTTCGCCGTATTCCGGACCGTCGTTCAGCGTGATGTCGACCGTGGCGCCCGTGAAATCGCCCTCGGCAAACGCCTCTGCCTCGCCAACTTCGACGCTGCTGGTGAGCAGTTTGCCTTCGAACGCCGCGGCGATGATTTCCTCCGTCTCGGCGACGATGTCGCGGTCTTCTGCCTCTGCGAGTTCTTCCTTAGATAGCCCCGCGGCAAGGTTTGAGTTAATGGTGTACCGCGTGTTGGTCTCGCCTTGCTCGACCACCAGCAGGTCTTTGTCGACGAGCTCGGTCTCGCGGAGTGTGGCGTCAACTTCCTTGAAGGGCATCTTGGCCTCTTCTTGGAGCACCATCGTAACGCTCGAACCGCCCGTGAAGTCGATATTCAAAATGCCCGATTGCCGGCTGACGACCGAGAACAGACCGATGCCAATCGCGATGACGGACAGCACGGCGGCAATCTGCCGCTTGCCGATGAAGTCGATGCTCGTTTTGCCAACGATGCGCGAGAAGTTAAGTTCCTTGATCCAGCGGCGTCGCTCGGCGATGTCAAAGATCACTCGCGAGCAGAAAATCGCCGTATACATCGACATCAACACGCCCAAGATCAACGTCACGGCGAAGCCGACGATATTGTCTTTACCAACCGCGTAGAGTACGCCGCCGGCGATGAGGGTAGTGACGTTGGCGTCGACGATCGTGGTAGTTGCACGGCTAAAGCCGTTGCGGATCGCCATCCGCAGGGCGGCGCCGCGATCGAGTTCTTCGCGAATGCGTTCGAAGATCAGCACGTTGGCGTCGACGCTCATGCCGACCGTCAGCACCAAACCGGCCAGACCAGGCAGCGTGAACGCGGCGCCCATCATTACCATCAAGCCAAGCACCAACAGTAAGTTAGCCGCCAGGGCAAGGCAGGCAATCATACCGGCGTAGCGATAGTACAACGCCATGAAAACGAGCACCGCGACTAGCGATACGGAGATGGCGTACTTCGCTTTCTCAACCGTGGCGGCGCCCAGTGCAGGGCTGACCGACTCTTCGCTGAGTGGCGTTTTGTTGAGCGCCGCCGGCAGGCTACCTGCGTTCAGCACGCTAATGATGCGGTCGACCTCTTTCTCGGTCATCGTGCTGCCGCTGATCTGACCGCGTGCGCCAATCTCGCTATTGATGTTCGGCGCCGAAATGAGTTCGTTGTTTAGCAGAATGCCAAGTCGACGCTTCAGGTTTTGGTTGCCAGGGCGAGGCAAGTTCTCGCGGGTGAGTCGCGAGAAGTAAGCGGCGCCCTTGTTGTTGAACGCGAACTCAACAATCGGCCGCGGCCCGTCGAATCCCTTACGAGCGTTGGTTAGGTACTCGCCCGTGACGTTGTAGCGGTCGATCAACACGAGTGCTTCGGGACGCCCCGTGGTGGTTCGGGTAACGATGCTCCGATCGCCGGCGAACTCTTCCTCGCGATAGGGCACCCAGCGGGCGACCACTTGGTCGCCCTGTTTGATGGCCTTCTGAGACTTTGGCGCGGCGGTGGCGCGGGCAATGACATTCTCGTCTGCACGCCACTTACGGTCGGCAGTGATGCGAAACTCTAGTTGTCCCAAGTCGGTGATTTGGCGTTTGACATACTCCAAATCGTCCCCCGACGCGCGGGGAATAATGACTTCGATCGCTTTGCCGTAGGGCCGGATCGTGACCTCTTTTTGGCCAGCGGGATCGACGCGTTGCTTGATGGCGTCGCTCATCTGTTCGAGGCTGACCTTACGCTTATCGCCCGCCGGCGCGGCGTCGGGGTCGACGCCCTCTTCGACCAACTGGCGAGAGTCTTCCAACTCGTAGATCAGCGTGGTGCCACCCGCCAGGTCGGGGCCGAGCTTAAACTCGCCGAGCGTCACCGAAATGATGGCCGCCACGAATGTGGCGAGGATGGTGGCCAGCTTCCAGCCGTGCTCACGCATGTTGATCTTCATAGCCAACCAGTTGCCAGCGACAACGGCCAAAACAACTGCCGCCAACACGCCCAGCCCTAGTGCGAGACTCGAATCGTCGGCAGCAGCGGCGTCGGCTTCGCCGTCTGCCGCGTCCGGTGC
>JBCDCL010000036.1:0-11811 GCA_039182175.1 Planctomycetota bacterium | reverse complement strand
GCGGGCATCTTGGACTACGTGTCGGTCAAAGAGGGCGCCCGCGTGCGTGCTGAGGATATCTTGGTGAAGATCGACACCCGCGAGCCAGAGAAAGCGAAGGAGATCGCCAAGTACAAATTAAACGCTGCCGTGGAGCGTGCCCGGGATGATATCGAAGAACGCTACGCGGTCGCCGCCGCGGAAGCCGCGCTGGCGACGGTTGAAGAAATGGAAGAGACCAATCGCATGGTGCCCAAGTCGGTCACCGAGGCGGACCTTCGCCAAGAACGCCTCAACTACAACCGGGCCAAGCTGCAGATCGACAAAGCGATCCACGATCGCAAGCTCGCCGAACTCGATGCTTGGGCGCTCAAGGCCGAGTACGAAGCGGCCGAGATGGCGATCGAGCGGCGTACGCTACGGGCGCCCTTCAATGGCATGGTGATCGAAAAGTTCCGCGATGAAAAAGAATGGGTCAATCCAGGCGACCCCGTGCTGCGGCTGGTGCGACTCGACGAGTTGCAGGTCGAAGGCTTGGTGTCGGTTGCCGAGCACCCGCCGGCCGAACTTGATGGTTGCGAAGTGACGATAAACGTCGCCGTGGGCAATGGCCGCCCCGTCCAAGCGACCGGCCGGATTGTCTACATCAACCCCATCTTGCTCCGCGGCCAAAAAGCGGTGGTCCGTGCCGAAGTAACCAACCGCGAAGAAAACGGCCACTGGGTAATCCTGCCGCAAATGACCGCCAAAATGACGATCCACCTAGGCACCGGCGGCGTGGCAGCAGCGCAAGCAAATGCGGAAGTCGGATTGCGGAATGCGGAATAAAAACTTGCGATGATCGCAGCATGTCTGAATTTGCAGCGCAAATGCGAGAGCGAACCAAGCATTTTGGTTTGCGTGTGATCAAGCTGGTTCAGCATCTGAAAAACGATCGTATCGGTCGCATAGTTGGCAACCAGCTACTGCGATGTGGCACTTCGGTTGGCGCCAATTATCGCGCGGCTTGCCGGGCTCGCTCGGCGGCAGAATTCCGAGCCAAGTTGGGGATCGTCGAGGAGGAATGCGACGAGGTCATTTACTGGCTAGAAATAATCGCCGAGGCAGATCTAGTTCCACAAGCGAAGCTGTCCGACTTGATTCAAGAAGCGAACGAGATTCTCGCAATTACCGTTTCCTCGATTACGACTTCAAAGCGGAATTCTAATTAGCTTCGCTCCGTTGCGACGCATCATCTAAGCGTAATTCCGCATTCCGAAATCCGAACTCCGCAATCCTTTCTTGTCCACCCTCGCTCAAAGCCTTGTTTCGAGTTCGTCGCGGACGTTGCCGATTCGCGTTCGGCCGGACTTGCGAGCGCGGCGGCAGCGGTATCAGGGACGCACCTACTGGGTGATCAAGGATCCGGTCGCCCTGCAATACTTCCGCTTCGAGGAAGAAGAATTCGCCATCCTGCAGATGCTCGATGGCGAGTCGAGCCTGGATGAGATTGCCGAGCAGTTCGAACGCGACTTCCCGCCGCAAACGATTCGCACCGAAGAGTTGCAGCAGTTTATCGGCATGCTGCACCGTAGCGGCCTAGTGATTGCCGATGCGGGCGGGCAGGGCGACCAACTCAAAAAGCGGCGGGACGAGCGGACTAAGAAGGAACTGCTTGGCAAGTTCACCAACATTCTTTCGGTCCGCTTCAAAGGATTCGATCCCGAGCGACTGCTCAATCTGCTCTACGCGTTTCCACCAGTCCGGTGGTTTTTTAGCACAACCGCACTGGTGCTTTGCTCTGCTTTGGTGCTGTCGGCGGCGACGCTGGTGCTAGTGAACTTCGGCACGTTTCAGTCGCGGCTGCCATCGTTCAACGCTTTCTTCGCCACTAATGGCACGGGCAGCGAGCAGTGGCTCACTTGGCTGTTGCTGGGCGTGGTGCTGAGCGGCACGAAGATCTTGCACGAGTTCGGTCACGGTTTGTCGTGCAAGCACTTCGGTGGCGAATGCCATGAGATGGGCGTGATGTTCCTGGTGCTCACGCCTTGCCTGTATTGCAATGTGAGCGACTCGTGGATGCTGCCAAGCCGGTGGAAGCGGGCGGCGATTGGCGCCGCGGGGATGTACGTCGAAGTGGTGCTGGCGTCGATCTGCACTTTCATTTGGTGGTTTACGCCGCCCGACACGATCATCAACAATGTTTGTCTGAACGTGATGCTCATCAGTTCGGTAAGCACCATCTTGTTCAACGCCAATCCGCTACTTCGCTACGATGGCTACTACATCCTTAGCGACCTGCTCGAGATCCCCAACCTGCGGCAGAAGGCGAGCAGCATTCTCAATCGCAAGTTGGGCAAGTGGTGCTTGGGGCTCGACCCGCCGGAAGACCCCTTCCTGCCCAAGCGGAACCAAGGCTGGTTTGCCCTCTACGCGATCGCGTCGCCCATCTATCGCTGGGTGGTGGTGCTATCGATCGTCTGGTTCTTGAACCAAGTGCTCGAACCTTACGGCCTGAAGCGGCTAGGGCAGTTGATCGCACTGTCGGCCATCTGGGGTTTGGTTGGTATGCCGCTGTGGAAGTTCTACAAGTTTCTAACAGTTCCCGGGAGAATGCACAAAGTGAAACGCCTGCGGATGTATGCCACCATCGCGATTGTGATTGCCTTGTTGGTAGGCGTCGCTCAGGTGCCGCTGCCGACAACCGTGCAAGGACCGGTAGTGATCCAAGCCCTCGACGCACAGACCGTCTACGTCACCGCGCCAGGCGTCTTGAAAGAGGTGCTTGTCAAGCCAGGCGAGCAGGTCGAAGCGGGGCAGGTGCTTGCGCGACTCGTCAGTATCGATGCCGACTTGCAGATTGCACGACTCGAATCGCAGATCTCTGAGTACGAGGCCCAGCTAGAAGACCTTAACCAGTTGAGCCTCACCATCGCCGGCGCCGACGACCAACGGGCACAGGTCGAAGAGTTGCTCCAAGCCGCCGAGGAGCAACTTGCCAAGCAGCAAGCCGACACCGATCGGTTGATACTCCGGGCGCCGATCGACGGTGTGGTGATTCCGCCGACTTACTTCCAGCCTCGCAAAGGGGACGATCGCGAACTGGATAGCTGGAAGGGGACGCCGCTCGACAAGAAGAATCTGAATGCGACGCTCGAACCACCGCTGCCATTCTGCCAGATCGGTCCCGCGAACAAGTTCGAGGCCCAGCTAGCGATCGAGCAGTCGCAAATCACGGTCGAACTCGATGGCTTGCCGGTCGAGATCATGCTCGATCAGACGCCTGACTTCATCTACTCGGGGAAGCTCGAAAAGCGGTCCGATCAAACGATGAAAACGACTCCGCCACGGCTGTCGAGCCTCAACGGCGGAGAGATTCCTACCGAGATGGACGAAACAGGCGTAGCCCGGCCGGTAGTACCGCACATCGATGCGACGGTGCCCTTAGTGCCGCCCAAAACGATGTCTCCCGAGGCCCAGGAAGCGCACGATTTGCTCCGGGTTGGCCTCACGGGGCGGGCCAAGATCGACGTTCCCGACCTGACCCTTTGGAAACGCCTGCAGCGATACCTAAGCAAAACGTTCCTCGAAATCTAAGTGCTAGCACTCAGTGTTCGGCGCCGCGCTCCGGGCGTCCTCCCCTTTTTCGTGGCGAAGTGCCGTAGGTTGGTAGGCCGTGCCGCTTTAGAATCGCCAATTGCAGAGGAACCCGATGCAAGCGAACCCGCTGCGGATGGATCCGCCGGCGATCGACAATGCCGCGACAAGGAAGGAGCGGGCAAATGGCCTGGGGTCGAACAGGGAAACGCACCCACCGACGCGACCGCGTAATGCGGCGATTCTTGTACGTCGTGGCCGCCGGCGCGCTGCTGGTCTTCTTCGCACCGATGATTGTCGGCAACACGCCGCTCCTCGGTTCGTTCCTTGCCCGGGCGATGCCTGCCGAAGCGGGCAAGCTGTCGGTGGGCAGTGCGTCGCTAGGTTGGTTTTCCCCGGTGACGCTTTACCGCGTGCAAGTGACCGACCCGCAAGGTCGCGTTGTCATGCATGCCGACGAGGTGCGCGTCGACCGATCGCTGATGGCTCTTGCCTCCGACAGTAGCGACTTGGGCGTCGTGACGGTCAATCGCCCCGCGCTATACGCCTTCGTCCGCCCCGATGGCAGCAATCTCGAAGACCTCGCCGCTGCATTCTCGCCTGCCGCCGAGCAGGAAGAACTCGGTGAAGTTCCGGCGTCGAAGCCAACGCGGTTGACCCTCGCGATCAACAGCGGGGCGATCGCGGTAACCGACGCCATCTCGGGACAAACCCAAATACACGATCCGATCGACGTGCAAGTTTCGCTCGACGATGGCGTACGATCGCTCGACTTGTCGGGCGTCGCCAATGCGGTGGTGCTACCTGCAGGCGCCGCGCTCCCGGTGCTGCCACTTGCGACGCAGCAAGATCGGGGCGGCGGAGAATTCAACGTCAAACTTGCGCCGGCGGCGACGGGCGCCAACGAAGCAAGCATTCGCCTCGCGGGCGTCGATCTCGCAGCGGCATCGCCATGGCTTCGCCGATTGGATTCGACGCTGGCGTTGACGGGACTCGCCGAAGGCGAGGGCAGCTTGTCTTGGTGGCCAGCGGGCGGCGCAGCTGCGGGCCTCGAAAAACCGATGACCAGCCGGGGGCGACTCCGCATCACGGGCCTGCAGGTTGCTAGTCAATCGCTCGGCGATACGATCAGCTCCTCGCAAGTCGACCTGCCGTGGCGAGTAACAACCGGCGCCGGCGGCCGAGTGACCGTCCAGCAATTGGGACTCAACAGCGACTTCGCGGAAGCGAACTTGGTAGGCGATTTCTCGCGAGCGGAAGTCGACGCACTCATGGCCGGCGACTGGTGGGCGCCCCGCACAGCACGACTGACGGCGGATGTCGACTTAGCGCGACTCGCCCGCATTTCGCCGCGAGCCTTGCATTTGCAGCAAGGCGTGACGCTTTCCTCGGGCCGCGTGCAGTTGGCGGCCGAATCGCAGCCCGATGGCGGCGGCCGAGCGATTTCGGCAAAGCTCGCCACCGCTGATCTCGTCGCCCAGCGAAATGGCCGGCCACTGCGGTGGGGGCAACCGATTCAACTGGACCTGGCGGCTCGCGAGTCCGATGGCAATTTGGCGATATCGCGACTGGCGTGCGTGTCGAGTTTTCTCAACGGCTCGGTAAGTGGCGATCTAACGAATCTCACCGGATCGGCGCAGCTCAACCTCGACCAGTTGGTGGCTGATACGCAGCAGTTGTTCGACTACGGCCCGTGGCGACTGTCAGGCAAGGCAGACGCCCAGGTGCAGCTTGCCCGCGTTGGCGCCAGCGGCTTTCGCACGACCGGCAACGCCAACGTCGATGGCTGCGTGATTTCCTACGACGACCGCCCGGTAGTGCTCGAGCGGAAGCTGGCGATCACCTTCGGCGGCGAGGGCCAAACCGATCCGGCGACGCTCCAACCGATGAGCCTCGCAACGGGCACGCTGAACGTGATCTCTGGCGGCGACCGGTTGGATGTCAAGCTCATCGAACCCGCTAATTTGAACGCCGAGACGTTTGCACTCGACTTGCAACTGGTGGGAGACGTGGCGAATTGGCTCCGCCGCGTGAAGTCCTTGGCGCCTGCCGAGGACGCGGAGAGTCTGCTGGCGACGCTTCAAGCCGCTGGCGCCATCGACGCCCAAGCACGCGGCCGCTTCGGCGCCGAGCGGGTAGAGATCGCCAATGCGAACGTCACCGCGACCGACGTGCGATTGCAAGCCGAGTCGCTCGATATCAACGAACCAAGGGTCGAGTTCAGCGGCGACTTAGCGTGGGACGCCGCGTCGGGCGCTGTGGCTTCGCGGGCGGGGCAGTTCGTCTCGGGCGCCGTGGCGATGCGTGCCCGGGACCTGCAGTGGCAAGACTCGCAAGCACGTGGCGAAGCCGCCATCCGGGCCGATCTCGTCCGGCTGGGCCGCTGGGCGCCGGGCGTTCTTGGCGATCGGCAACTCGCGGGACAACTGACCGGCGGCGTTCGACTAGGTGGGAGCCAGGCTACAAGCGGCGCCACGGCCACAATCGATCTCACGGCTCAGCAGTTTGCGATCTCCGAACCGGCCGCGAACGGACAGCTCGCCGTACTGTGGCAAGAACCGACGCTCCGCATGCGAGGTGGTTTGACCCACGCGGCCGCAGACGACCGGCTGACGATCGCGGGAATGGCGATCCAATCGCAAAACCTCTCCGGCGTGGTGAACGGCCAAGTCGATCGCCTCTCGACGGCGCCTTCGCCACAACTCAACGGGACGATCGACTACGACCTCGCTCGGCTCGGACCGGTGATCGCTAGCTATGCCGGTCCAGGCGTCGTGCTCTCGGGCAAGCATCAAGCACAGTTCGAGCTGGCGCCGGTCGCCGCCGCTAACCCGGCTGCCCACTGGTCGCGGCGATGGACGGGCCGCCTCCAAGCGCCGTGGACCAGTGCGTCGCTCTATGGATTGCCGGTGGGGCAGGGCGTGTTGAATGCGTCGCTTGCCGGCGGCCAATTGCGGACCGAGCCGCTGCAGTTTGCCGTGGGGCAGGGTGCCGCCAACTTGCAACCGATTGTGCAGTTCGATCCACCGCCAGCGGCCTGGGGAATGCCCGCGGGCGATGTGCTGACGAATGTCCTCATCACGCCCGAGATTAGCGAGCGGATGCTCAAGTTTATCGCTCCTGTGCTGGCCGACGCCACGCGGAGCCAGGGGCAGTTTTCGCTTCGCACCGATGGCGTTCGGGCGCCGCTGGGAGATGCATCGCAAGTAGAAACATCCGGCCAGCTTACGATTCGCAACCTCCGTGTCACGCCCGGTCCTGGCGTTGCCGGTTGGGTCTCGGCGGCACGAACGGTCGAGGCCTTGGCGAAGGATCGCGATCCAACCGCCCTAGCCGCCCGTCCGACCCCCACCTTGCTGTCAATCTCGGAGCGAGCGGTGAATTTCCAAATCGCCCGCGGGCGGGTGTATCATCAAGGCTTGCAGTTCGACGTGGATGGTGTGCCGGTGTCGTCGGCAGGTTCGGTCGGATTCGACGAGACCTTGCAGTTCACCCTGACGGTGCCGATTCAAGACCGCTGGATCGCTGGCGAGCAGCGATTGGTCGGCCTGCGTGGTCAAGCTTTGCAACTGCCCGTCACCGGCACGCTGAGCGATCCGAAGATCGACCGCAACCAACTCCGGCAGTTTAGCCAGCAGCTGATCCAAAGTGGCATTCGGGGTGCGGTAGAAAACGAACTTGGGCGGGCGCTTGAGAAACTGTTTAACTAGCCGCAGCCTTACCGCCACGCTACTCCTAGTGGTGAGCGTGGGTTCGCTCGCGGCTCAAACGCTTGAGCCAGCCGTCTGGCCCCAACCACGGCCACTCAACGAGGACCGCCTCGCGGAGCTTGGCCTGCGTGTTGTTCGGGGCGAGCACGTAACGCTTGTGACCGATCTGGCGCCGTCGGCGGAGATTGATCGATTGCCGTCGATTGCGTCACTCGCTTTGCCGGAGTTGATCGATTACTTCCCTGCCGAACGCGACGCCGTTAGCGATTGGCATGTGCAAGCCTACTTGATTGGCGAACGAGAGAAGTTCGCCGCCGCGGGGCTGCTGCCACCTACAGGACACGGAGAGTTTCTGCACGGCTTGTCGATGGGCTACGAGCTTTGGCTCAACGAACAACCGACGGACTACTATCGCCGAGCGCTCTTCTTGCATGAGCTGGCGCATAGTTTCATGGCGACGCTCCTCGGCAGTTGCGGCCCTAGTTGGTACATGGAAGCGGTGGCCGAGCTGCAAGGCGCCCACGAGTACGACGCACGGGCAAACAAGCTCCGCCTTGGCGTGATGCCGGCGAGTCGCGATGTGGCGCCCTCTTGGGGGCGTGTGCCACTCGTTCGCGCCGCGACGGACGCCAACGGCAACCCGGCGCCCCTCGCGATCAACGCCATCATGCAGATCGACAACCGGCGAGTGCTCGGCGTGGAGTCGTACGCCTGGGTGTGGGCGCTTGCAAAGTTCCTCGACACGCATCCGCGTTACCAAGATCGTTTCCGCAAGTTGCCCGAGATCGTTTTGCGGCAAGACTTCAACCAACGCTTCCGCGACGCGTATCGCGAAGACTGGCGAGAGCTGAGCGTCGAGTTTCGATTGTTCGCCGCAACGCTTGAGTACGGGCACGACCTCGCACGGGAAGCGATCGACTTTTCCGACGGCGACCCGCTAGATGCCGGCACGGTGCGGCAGGCTACTGTCCAAGCCAATCGAGGTTGGCAAGCGGCCGGCGTCGCCGTTCGTCAGGGCGTTGCCTATCGTTACAAGTGCGACGGCGAGTTTGTCATTGCCCGCGAGCCCGACGACACGCCATGGCCCTGCCAAGCGGGCGGCGTGACGATCGAGTACCACGGCGGGCGCCCGCTCGGCCAATTGCTGGCAGCGGTAGACGCAGAGGACGGTTTTTTACGACCGCTTGCTCTAGGCGTCCGTGGCGAGTTCACTGCCCCTGCCACGGGCACTTTGTATCTTCGCGTAAACGACTCGCCCGCCCAGCTTGCCGACAACGAGGGGACGCTCCGCTTTGCGGTCAGGCGAGTTGCGTCCGATTGACACCTCGCCACGTCGCTTCGACAATACAGTATTGCCGCCCACTTTCCGCCTTCCCCCTACTGCCGCGTATGAACTTCTTAGAAGCCAACGACCCCGACGTTTGGAATGCGATTGCTAGCGAAATCGACCGTCAGCAAGACGGGCTCGAGATGATCGCCAGCGAGAATTACACCAGCCCGGCCGTGATGCAGGCGGTGGGGAGTGTGCTGACGAACAAATACGCCGAGGGTTATCCCGGCCGGCGCTACTACGGTGGTTGCGAGCACGTCGACGTAGTCGAAGACTTGGCCCGCGACCGAGCCAAGGAATTGTTCGGAGCGGAATTTGCCAATGTTCAGCCGCACTCAGGCGCCCAAGCCAACACAGCCGTCTTTCTTGGCCTGCTCGAACCGGGCGACACGGTCTTGGGGCTCGACCTTGCTCATGGCGGTCACCTGACGCACTGCATGAAGCTCAACATGAGCGGCATGCTCTACAACTTCTTCAACTATGGCGTGAAGAAGGACGATCATCGCATCGACTTCGACCAAGTCGCCCAACTCGCCCGCGAGCACAAGCCTAAGCTCATCATCGCCGGCGCCAGTGCCTACCCACGCGAAATTCCGCACGGCAAGTTTAAGGAGATTGCCGACGAGGTTGGCGCCAAGCTGATGGTCGACATGGCTCACTACTCGGGACTTGTCGCCGCAGGATTGCACGACAATCCCGTCGAAGTGGCCGACGTGGTGACCACCACCACGCACAAAACGCTCCGCGGTCCGCGGGGAGGTTTGATCCTCGCCAAGAAAGCCCACGCCAAGCTGCTCAACAGCCGGGTCTTCCCGGGAACGCAAGGCGGGCCGCTGATGCACGTGATCGCCGGCAAGGCGGTCTGCTTCGGCGAAGCCCTTAAGCCAGAGTTCAAAGCGTACGCCCAGCAAGTGATCGATAACGCAAAAGCGTTGGCCGAGACGCTGATCGCGGGTGGCTTGCAGCTTGTTAGCGGCGGCACCGACAACCATTTGGTGTTGGTCGACGTCACGCCGTTTGGCGTAGGGGGCAAGACGGCAGAAACGGTGCTCGACGCGTGCGGCATCACCATCAACATGAATATGATTCCGTTCGACGAGCGGAAGCCGATGGACCCGTCAGGGATTCGCATCGGCACGCCTGCCCTGACCACCCGTGGCATGGGCGAAGGAGAAATGCGAACCGTCGGCGGCTGGATCGTCGAAGCTCTCAAGAATTCGGATGACACGGCCCGGCACTCGGCGATTCGCGAAGAGATTAAAGCTTTGTGCGCCGACTTCCCGGTGCCAGCTGCCGCGTTTGATTCCCCTGTCGCCATCGGCTAGCTTTTGCGAAACGGGCCACGATTCGCGTGCAAAACACCCTTCACCAGCCAGCAGCTTAGATGTCCCATCGCATTCTGATTGCCGACGATAACGAGCCCAATGTGGAGCTCTTGGAGGCGTATCTGGCCGGATTGAAGACCGAGGCGGGCCCGGTAGAAACCGAGATCGCCGTTGATGGTCAAGACACGCTCGACAAGGTGGCGTCGTTCAAGCCGCACTTGATTCTGCTCGACATCATGATGCCCAAGCTGTCGGGCTTCGAAGTCTGCCAGCGGCTCAAGAGCGATCCGGCTACCAGCGGGGTGATGATCCTGATGGTTACCGCGCTGAATGAACTGGGCGATATCGAGCGGGCTGTCGAGGCTGGCACCGATGACTTCCTCTCCAAGCCGGTCAACAAAGTTGAACTGCTCAAGCGTGTCGAAAACATGCTACGGCTTAGCAGCGTCACTGACGAAGTCGAGCGACTGCGGCAATACATCGAAGCGATGGAACAACGCGTCGAGACTTGAGCCGCGTCGCGAATCGCTCATTCGTTGTTCAGGTTCGGCCGTGGCTTTCACGCGATAGCTTCCTTCCTAGCAGGCCTTTTCTATGTTTATGAAGATGGCCCGGCAGTTCTGGCTGATGGCGATCGTGCTGGCGATTACGCCATCCGCTTATGCGGAGCTTGGGGGCGAATCGTCAGCCGGCACGCAAGACACCAGCCAGCAGGTTGCCGAACTCATCGAGCAGTTAGGGGCGCCCCGATACGTCGTCCGGCAATCGGCCCAGCAGCAATTGCGGGGCTTGGGGCTCGCAGCATTTGATCAACTGCTCGCATCCTCAACGCATCCCGATCCTGAGATCGCCGCCGCCAGCCGGCGATTACTCAAAACGCTTACCATTCGTTGGACGCGTCCCGCCGACCCGCCAAGCGTGCGGCGTCTGTTCGAGCAATACAGCACCTTCAACGAGCAGCAGCGTCGCGAAGCAGTGGGGCGACTCCAGCGCTCTGGTGATACGGGGATCGCCGCGCTCTGCCGGATTGCCCGCTTCGATGCATCGGAGCGAGTTTCTCGCGAGGCGGCGATTGCCCTGCTCGATCGGTCGGACTACGAGTTTCCGACGGACTACCTCGACGCCATCGAGAAAGCAGAGCAGGCGCTCACGGCAGAATTTGGCGCTAGCCGTCGGCCGGCAGGGCAGTGGCTCCGTCTGCTCCTTCGCCAAGCGAAGGAGCCTGCCGAGGTTCTGACCAGTTGGCGGCGAGCACTGGCGGCCGAAGAGCGATTAGTCGATCAACGCCGCCCAGAAACGGACGAGCGGCTGCTGGCGGTACTTCGCGAGAATTGGCTGCGGGTTCAGTTGGCGGCGGGCCAGAACGACGCCTTGCTCGATACGGTCGATCAACTGGTCGACGCCAACCCGCAGCAAGCAGAGGCCATCCTAACGCAGTCGCTAGAGTGGATGGTGGCGGCCGGCGCCGACGAAGGCGTCGACGATCTGCTCGACGCCCGCCGCGATCTGCTGACCACCAAGCGAGGTCTCTACCTGGCGGGAATGATTCGCCACAAACAAGGCCGCCACGATGCCGCCGAGAAATTAGCCGAGCAGGCCTTCGCGACGCCGCCCAACTCGGCCGACGATCGCGTCGTCGACAATCGCAAACTGATTGATGGCCGGACCGTCGTCGGCCAGCACTTGGAGTCTCACGGCCACGCCGAGTGGGCTCGCCGCGAATACCGCGAGGCCGCCAAGCAAACGCCGCCGTTGAGCGTCAACGCGGTTTACTCGCATGGTTTGCTCGCCAACTCGCTATTCGACGAAGAACTTTACGCCGAGGCGGCCGATGTTTTCGCAGCGGTCATCGACGCCGTCAGCGAGAGCCCCGCGACGCGGGCCCGGTACG
>JBCDCL010000035.1:0-11814 GCA_039182175.1 Planctomycetota bacterium | reverse complement strand
TCGCCGCGGGTTGGTTGCGGTTCACTAGCTTCGGCTCGGTGGTGCTCGCCGCGGTGATTGTGCTGGTTGGCGCCTGCGTGGGCGGCGAACTACGCGACGGATCACTGCCGACGAAAGCCGGCGAAGGAGAAATCCACGGGCCGATCGCTGGCCTGGTCGGCAGCAGCAGTCTGGCTGGCGGATCGATGAGCGAAGACATTGCTGGCACGAAGCAGACCAGCGATGTCGCCATTGACGAGCGGCGACTGCGAGACATCGATTGGCTCAAGGCGCCTGACTTTGCCAAGGCGCCTGCCAAGATTCAGCCGATCGGATTGCTGCCCAAGCTTAGCGGAGCATTTGGAATCGTCTGCCAAGCGGGCAACCAACTGCTCGGCTACCTGGTGGCGTACAACCCGCGGCTCTTCCTCGCGGCGATGCTGGCGGGCGGGTATCTTGGTTGGGCTTGGCAACGCCGCGTCGCTCGCTGGACGCGGTTTGTGCCCAGGCTCGCCCCAGCAGCACAAGCGTCCGACCGACGCCGCGCTGCTTGAACTAGCTCGCACGCCGAATCGCCGCCGCCCATGCCGCCAAGCTTTCTTTACTTCGACCTCGGCAATGTCCTGCTAACGTTCGACAACGATCGCATGTGCCGGCAGATGGCAACCGTTTACGGCGTGTCGGCCGAAGAGATGCGGCAGACGATCTTCGCCACCGGCGACCACACCGACCTGCAGTGGCGATTCGAAGCGGGCCAAGTTTCCGAAGAGGAATATCTCGCTCAACTTGCCGAGCGTTTCGGTGTGCAGCCCGATCGCAACGAACTGGAGCATGCCGCCAGCGACATCTTTGGGCCGATCGAAGCGACCATGCAGCTGGCGACGCGACTCGCCGAGCGCGGCTACCCGTTGGGGCTCCTGTCGAACACCAACCCCTTTCACTGGCGATTCGTACTCGATGGCCGCTTTCCCGTGCTGAACAGTGCGTTCACCGTTCATGCCACCAGCTTTGCCGCGCAATCGATGAAGCCCGATCCGGTGATATACAAGTTCGCGGTCGAGCAAGCGGGCGTCGATCCTGGCGACATCTTCTTCACGGACGACCGTCTAGAAAACGTCGCCGGCGCCAAGGCGGCAGGCTTCGACGCCGTGCCCTTCACGTCGACCGAGCAATTGTTGGACGACCTGCGGCAGCGTGGCATCGAAGTCGATTGACGCCGTGCTAGCATCGCCTGTTAATGGCTTCGTTTGATAGCCACGAAAAGGCACAAAAAGCACAGAAGGAAGTTGGGCAACGCTCATTCAGAGTCTGGCCGATCTCGATCTCTTTTTTGTGCCTCTTTGTGCCCTTTCGTGGCCATCCTTCGATCCCTTCTGTTGCCATCAACGTTGCCCGGTTTTCGCGAATCCGCTACCTTCCCGCCTCGGCTTCCCCTAACACCGATGGCGGCTTGCAGCGATGCGTACCGGCGTGTTTCTCCCCAACTGGATTGGCGACGTGGTCATGGCGACGCCTGCGCTGCGGGCGCTACGCCACCAAGCCGACGCCGCGGGCGATCAACTCATCGGCGTGATGAAGCCCTACGTTGCCGACGTGCTCGAAGGACTTAACTGGCTCGACGAATCATTGCTGACTCGCAAGTCGGCGCCAGGCCAGCCATCGCTCGCCCAACAGCTTCGCCAGTTGCAACTCGATCGCGTGGTGCTGCTTACCAACTCGTTCCGCTCTGGTTGGCGTGCGTGGCAAAGTGGCGCCCCGGAACGAATTGGCGTCGCCCGCGATTGGCGTGGGCCCCTGCTGACGACCAAGCTGTTCGAGCCGCGTAAGAATGGTCGCCGGCTCGCCGTTCCGCCGGTCGACTCCTATCTGAACACCGCCTACGCGGCCGGCGCCGAGTGGCAACCGCCGACGCTTGAGTTGGCGACCACCGATGCCGACGAGCAAGGCGCCGATGCCGTTTGGGATCACTTCAATCTGCCCGCTGGCGATCGCGTCGTCGTGCTCAACTCGGGCGGAGCGTTCGGCGCCGCCAAAAGCTGGCCGGCCGAGCACTTCGCAGGCCTCGCCGGCCGTCTTGCTGCCGAGGGTTGGCATGTGCTGGTTAACTGCGGACCGGCAGAGCGTGACATCGCTCGGCAAATCGCTGCCGACTCCGGTTCCGCACAGGTTGTAAGTCTTGCCGATTGGCCGACCGCCGATGCTTGGCAGGTGCCGATTGGTTTGTCGAAGGCAGTGATTCGCCGGGCTCGACTCCTGGTGACAACCGACAGCGGGCCGCGGTTCTTTGGCCTGGCGTTTGGCAAGCCCGTAGTGTCGCTCTTCGGTCCGATGGGCTTTCACGCGACGCGAACCCATTCGCCGCTGGAGACGCCCTTGTCGCTCAACCTTGATTGCTCCCCCTGCCACAAGCCGGTCTGCCCGCTGAAGCATCACCGCTGCATGCGAGACCTGTCGGTCGATCGCGTGTTCGCCGCGGTGCAGCAGCAACTAGGAGCCAGCGATGCAGAACGCCTGCCCTCTGCCGATGCTGCTTAGCCGCTTCCAATCCGAAATTCCCACTACTTCATTCGCTTTAGCGACCCACCCATGAGCATTCCCCAGCTGCTGCATCAAACTTCGCGAACAGCAGAGATCCCGAAACGTTGGGCGCACACTGTCGCGGCGACTCGGGCGATGCATCGCGACTGGAAGTATGAACTGTGGACCAACGAGCGTTCGCGGCAGTACGTGAATGAGCACCACCCGACGCTGGCGCCAACGTTCAACGCATACGAACGGGACATCATGCGGGCGGACGTGATTCGCTACGTCGTGCTGCACGACATGGGCGGCGTGTATTGCGACTTAGACTACGAATTCCTTCGGCCGTACAACTACGCCGGCGCCGATTTGGTAGTCGCCAAAGAGTTTGACACCGACTATGGCGATGTCTCGGACGTAATCTCCGGCTTCCTAATCGCCTCGGCGCCGGGCCATGCTTTTTGGCAAGATGTTTTGGCCGATCTGATCGCCAACCCGCCGTCGACCAATACCTACCGCGACGTGGTCGACGCCACCGGACCTCGAATGCTGACGCGAATCTTCATGGCCAATCGCGACAAGTACACCGGCGTGCGGGTTGAACCTCGCCCCGTCTTTAGCCCCTACCGCATGCGGGGACGCAACGAGCGGAACCTGCTACTCAACTCCGGCATCACGCACGGCATCCACCATGCGTGGGGCTCGTGGCGCGAGCGGTGGTCAGCAACCTACCTAAAGAGGAAAGCCACCAAACTACTCGGCTTTTCCACAAGTAGTCGCTCGCAGTCGGGTAGCGATCGGCAATCAAAAAACCGAGCTGCTTGATCGCAAGCGAAGTTTGCGTCGGTCTCGGCTACGTTGGCAACGACAGCGGGCCGCCCGTCAACAAAAAAAGACCCGATGCTCGGTGAGCATCGGGTCTTTGTGTCTATCAATTCGCGCTACGAACTACTCGCAACTCGCGACTAGCGACGACGCAAGCAGGCGATCTCGGGGCGAAACCTGACGCACCGGTCTACAGGTACTCGTTGATGAGATTTTCGATGCGTTCCTGGCGGCCGCTTTGATTGGGGGCAGCTTCGCCTTTGTCCAGCATCAAAGCTTCGAGCGACGCCAGCGTGTGCTTGCTCGCTTCGATGTCGGCCCCCAAGCCAGAATCCCAGCTTGCGTAGCGGTCCTTGACCATACTTTCCAGTTGGCCGTCGGCCCTCATGGCAGCGGCGATCTTCAGGCCGCGTGCAAAAGCGTCCATCCCGCCGATGTGGGCATAGAACAGGTCAATCGGCTCGAAACTCTCGCGGCGAACCTTGGCGTCGAAGTTGACGCCACCCGGATCGAGGCCACCGTATTTGAGAATCGCATGCATGCACTGGGTCGTCATGTAGATGTCGGTCGGGAACTGGTCCGTGTCCCAGCCAAGGAGCAAGTCGCCCGTGTTGGCGTCGATTGAACCCAAAGCGCCGGCGGCGCCCGTCACCTCTAGCTCGTGATGCATCGTATGGCCGGCGAGTGTGGCATGATTCGTTTCGAGGTTGAGCTTGAACCGATCGATCAGGTTGTATTGCCGGAGGAAATTCAAGCAAGCCGCGGCATCCGAATCGTACTGGTGCTTGGTCGGCTCCTTGGGCTTGGGCTCGATGTAAAACGCTCCTTCGAAGCCGATCTCCTTGGCGTAGTCGGCCGCCATATGCAAAAAGCGGGCAAGGTTGTCTTGCTCCCGCTTCATGTCGGTATTCCACAGGCACTGGTAGCCCTCGCGGCCGCCCCAAAAGGTGTACCCCTCGCCGCCTAGTTCATGGGTGACCTCAAGTGCTTTCTTCACTTGGCCTGCGGCGTAAGCGAAGACCTCGGCATTGCAGCTCGTGGCGGCGCCGTGCATGTACCGCGGATTGCTGAACAGATTGGCGGTGCCCCACAGGAGCTTGATGCCGGTCCGCTCTTGCTCTTCTTTAAGGACGGCCGCCACCGCGTCGAGATTGGCGTGCGACTCGCCGAGTGTTTCACCCTCCGGCGCCACATCGCGGTCGTGGAAGGCGTAGTAGGGCGCGCCTAGTTTTTCGATGAACTCAAACGCCACTCGGACGCGATTCTGAGCGTTTTCTACCGAGTCCGTGCCGTCCTCCCAAGGACGCTTTGCCGTGCCAGGCCCGAAGGGATCCGCCCCCGTGCCGCGGAACGTGTGCCAGTAGACCACGCTAAATCGCAAATGGTCCCGCATCGACTTGCCCTCGACCACCTCGTCGGCGTCGTAATACCGGAAAGCAAGCGGATTGCGACTCTCGGGGCCTTCGAACGGTATCGAATCAATCTCTGGAAATGCTGGCATCAGGTGTCTCGTCTGTGAAGCGAGGAAAAGCTTACTTTTGGGATAATCCAGTGATCAGCTTTTGGAGGCATATTATGCGGGAAGTGCGGCAATTCACGATAGTAGCAGACATGCTGCGATGCACTAGGGTGTAGTTTGTAGACAGCTTCTGCAGGCACGATTACGCTCAATTAACAGCCCAAATGATGGCTCATCTGGAGTGCGTGCGTGGAACCCACGCACTCGGCGTCCAACATGTTTCGCTTTAAGCGATCATGCGAGCGTCTTGGTACACGAGAAGAGGTAAGTGACATGCCCCGCCTGCGTTCGCGGAAAAACTGCGTTCTTTTACTTGCTGCGTTATGCGCTACGTCGATGCTCAGCGCCCGAGGAGATGCCCAATCGACGTTTGTGGCGATCGAGTTCAACATTCCGATATTCACAAATTCACTCGATACGGTGTTTATCGAACTATTCGATGACCGTCCGCTGACGCGCGACAACTTTTTGCAGTACGTCGACGGGGAACTCTACGACAACACATTTTTCCACCGACTAGCTCAGGGATTTGTGCTGCAAGGAGGCGGATTCATCGAAGACGTCCAATTCGAGCCATCTTTGCTCAATGCCTCGCTCAACCCTGATTCACGCGTCGACCTTGATGGCGACCCGCTAACTAGTAATCCGAGCGTCGCCAATGAATTCTCCAACACGCCCCTGCGACTCAACACCGTGGGGACGCTCGCGATGGCCAAGCTGGGAGGCGATCCAGATAGTGCAACGAACCAATTCTTCTTCAATCTCGACAACAACTCGAATCTAGACACGCAGAACGGTGGATTCACGGTGTTCGCTGGCGTTGTAGGCAACGGGATGACGCTCCTCAACGCTTACAACAATGGCCTTGAAATTAGAAACCTCAACCCCGATGACAACGATGACGGGATTCGGGATCCCGGCCCCTTCGGCGGCGCCGCGACGGACGGCGTGCCGACACTGGGAGGGACGCAGTTGCTGACGCTTGAGAAAGCTTCGCGCGTTCAATACTACGGCTCGAACCAAGTCCTCGATCTTGCAAACGATACTTTTTTCTTCGAGGGAATCGATGCTTTTCTGGACGAGGGAGTGGCATTCGCGAACGGTGATGGACAAACCCTCCTTAATCGTAGTGTGAGTCGACTCGGCATCGCACCCGGCGCGACGATCGTCAATCGCTTAGAGAACTGGGGCGTGTTTGCGCCCGGGCTGCAACTTGGTGTCGTCACCGTTCCCCAATTTCGGCAGGCATTCTCAGGCACGCTCGAAGTGCAATTACGAGGGCCGACAGCGGGCGCCGACCACGATCAGCTTGCAGTGACGGGGAACGCGACGCTGGATGGAACGCTCGACATCTCTACGATCGCAAACTTCAGTCCTACGCTCGGCAGCGAGTTTACGATTCTTACGGCCGGCTCGATCGTCGGCGAGTTCACTTCGCTAGCCGCTCCCGATCTTGGAGATGCTTTGGGCTGGCACGTGGAAATAACGGCAGACGAAGTCGTGCTCTCGGTAGTACGGTCAGGCGATTATGACGGAAGCGGGGTAATCGACACGGCTGACTACGATCTGTGGAGAGCGAATTTCGGTTCCACAACTTTTTTCAATGCTGATGGCAATGGCGATGGCCGGGTCGACAGTGCCGATTTCACCATCTGGCGGGATGCCTTTTCGCAGGTAGCTGGGGCTGGCGCCGCAGCCTTGTTTACGGTGCCGGAGCCTTCGTGCGTGGTGGCACTGGCGGTGGCTTGCCTGCCTTTCGCCACCCGCCGCCGTCGCTGAAGCGAAGTCGTCGCTAGGGCGGAGTCGTCGCGAGCGCAAAAAAGCGGGCCTCGAACGAAGCTGGCAACATGCCGGCTAGCCGGGGTGGTCAGGGGCTAGTCAACCACCCAGACGAAGTTCGTTCGAGGCCCCGCGGGCCAGCGAAATTGGGTCGCAACCAGCATCCCGTAAGAGACGCGTTGCAACGATCACTCAAATAAGCAGTCACGGCGCCAATCGGGCTAGCAACTTGGGCGACGCTGCGTAGCGAGCGTCGGTAACGCTTTTCGCTAAAACGCTTTAGGGTGAGACAAAATTCACCCAATTTTCCCGAGCGGGGCTCCTGTCGGGCGAATTCGTCCGAGTTGCCGCCACAACATTGCCGCGGCGAATTGCGGCGTTCGTGCGATAGCACAACACCTTCGCCACGCACTGGGAGAATTCGCCTGCGAGCCGGTCGCGTTTGACCCAAAATGAGACGGAGTAATCGGGCCACGATTTCTGGTCGCCGTGAATCGAACCGAAGGCGGGGTTGCAGTAGCCAGCCCGTAGGCGCCACAGTACCGGCCCCAATCGCAGCTCTTCCCGATAACTCATCTATTGAACCCCGCGGCACATGGCAGACGGCGTTTCTTCACACACGAGTGGCACAGTAGCGGTCGATTTGCCTAGTCCGCCGCGGCGTCAAGCCGTCGCCTGTTCGCCGACGGCTCGCGATGTGCTGATGCTGGTGAATCGTAAAGCGGGGCGGCGAGGTGGGAAAAGTCGGGCGAAAGTTGCCACCGAGGCCGCTCAGGCAGCTGGCTTTCTGGTCGAACAGGTCGAAAGCCCCGACGAATTGGCGGCCAAATCGCGGGCACGGCTCGCTTCCGGCGATTTGCGAGCGGTGGTCGCTGTGGGTGGTGATGGCACCGTCGGGCTCGCGCTCAACTCGACGCCCCCGGGTACGCCACTGGCGGTGGTGCCGGCAGGGACTGAAAACCTGTTAGCAAAATACTTGGGCAGTTGCCCGCGTCCGGCCGAGTTGGGGCAACTGATATCCAGCGGCGTGAAGGTCAAGCTCGATGCAGGTCGTGCCAACGGCCGGCTGTTCACGCTAATGATCAGCGCTGGCTTCGATGCCGAGGTGGTCCGCCGCGTCCATGCAACACGGCGAGGCAACATCACCCACCTGGCGTACGCGGCGCCCATCCTGCAAGCCTTGCAGCGGTACCAGTACCCACCGCTACACGCAAGTTGGACCGACGAGGCGGGCGTTCGCCAGGAGCAGGTTGGCCGGTGGCTATTCGGGGTCAACTTGCCGCGGTACGCTCAAGACTTGCCCATCGTGCCGGAAGCAGACGGCGCCGACGGACTGCTTGATCTATGTCTCTTCGAGCGGGGCGGCATGGCGGCCGGGCTGTGGTACTTGTGGCATGTGATTCGGCGGCGGCGAGAGAAGCTGACCAGTGTCTCGGCATCGCAGCTCACACAGTTTCGGATTGCATCGCCGGTCGAGAACGTGGCGTACCAGCTCGATGGCGACCCCGGCGGCATCCTGCCGGTCGACGTGTCGGTTGTGCCCGAGCGGCTGACGCTACTCGTCGCGCCGACCACCGCCACCAAGCTCGGCTTCGCCGTACCGGTGCCGGCAGCTTAGTTTCCTACTCACCAACTAGCAGGCAACCTACGTGACCACTGGCTCGCCAGCTTCCAATGACCAAACGACTCGCCAAGCGTCGGTCGGACCTTACGTTTGTGGGCGTGGCCAATCGCTGCTGCTCATCGCCGGTCCGTGCGTACTAGAAGAAGAGTCGGCAGCCCTGGCGATTGCCGAAGAGCTTGCCCGCGTGGCAGAGCCGCTGGCGGTGCAGCCGGTATTCAAAGCGTCGTTCGACAAAGCGAATCGAACCAGCATTGATGCCTATCGCGGCCCCGGCTTGGAGGAAGGCCTTCGCATCTTGGAGCGGGTCAAATCCGCAACAGGCCTGCCGGTGACCACCGACATCCACGAGCCATCGCATGCTACCGCTGCGGGGCAGGTGTGCGACCTGTTGCAAGTGCCCGCCTTCTTGGCTCGCCAGACCGACCTGTTGGTCGCCGCCGCCAAGACCGGCAAGGCGGTGAATGTCAAAAAGGGCCAGTTCATGGCGCCGGCCGATATGCGGCACGTCGTCCGTAAACTGGCGGAGTCGGGCTGCAACAACACGCTGCTATGCGAACGGGGCACCTTCTTCGGATATGGCCGGCTGGTGAACGATATGCGTTCGCTGCCGCAGATGCAGGCACTCGGCGTTCCGGTGGTGTTCGACGCCACGCACAGCGTCCAAGAGCCGGGCGCCGCTGGCGGTGCGGCTGGGGGTGGTTCGACCGGCGGAAATCGAGAGATGGTGGAACCGTTGGCCCGCGCGGCGATGGCGCTACTGGCCGATGGATTGTTCCTGGAAACCCATCCCCAGCCAGACAAGTCGCCAAGCGATGGCCCCAATATGGTGCCGCTCGACAAGCTTGGAGGACTCCTGGCTCGACTGCTTGCCATTCGCGAAGCCTCGCTGGCCGCCGGCGCCCCGTGGGATACCATGGAAGTATGACCAACGCCGACGCCAATCCCTCTTCTACGCTTTCGATGCCGTTCACTCACATTGCCAGCCGGTACTTTGCCAACCACTGGTGGGCGGGGTGGTCGCTCGTCACCCTCATGGCAGGCGTCACGATTGCCGGCATGATGGTCGGCTGCACGCCGGATCGCCGGGCGGAGGATGCCCAAGCCGCCATTCGGACGCAGCGGCAACGTGAGATCAGCAAATCCAACACGCTGATTCAATTCGTCACCGAACAACTGCGTGATCTGCCCGAGCTGGTTTCGCTGGAGCTTCGCCCCCCGGCCGTGGTGCTCGACTCGACCAGTAGCCAGGATGGCCGCGACGTAATGGCGATCCTCAAGCCAGAGCCGAACACCGGCATCGCGACCTTCAACAACTACTTGACAGTACCCGCTGGCAACGCCGGTTTCAAACGACTCGGCGTCGAGCCGGGCGATATCATCAAGTACTTCATCGACATCGATGATGAGTCCAAAGAGCGTGCCTACGCGACGGGCGAGTTGGACTCGAACATGGTGACGATGGTCGCCATCGAGTTGTTCGTCGCCCAAGTGATTGATGAGAACACAATCCGCATCGTCGGCGGACTCAACCAGCCGGTGCTCATGCCGCACCGGATCGAAGTCTGGCGGACACTCGACGACAAGATGATCGAGATCAACAACGCCTTGGGCCGCTACGCCAAGCGAGGCGAGCCGATGTTGGCATGGGAGCCCAGCCCCGACGCCAGCGTGCTGTCGACGCTGATCGAACGGCTTAACCAATGGCTCCGCAGTCGCACGATTGCAGACGACTGGGCGCCGGCGACGCTACGGAGCACGTTGCCCAAGTCACTCCGCACCGGGCCACTGCTCGAACCGTTTCTGTCCGACGCCGCCCTGCGGAGCAAAACCTTCGAGGACAACGAAGGCCGGCTGATTCAGGAAGCCATTTGGGCACGCGACATCGGCCGCTGGGCGGACGGGGGTGAGTTTGCCGCCGTTGAGCGTGCGAAGAGTCTCTTCGACTGGACCGTCCGCAACGTCGCACTGACCGAGGACCCGCGTGTGCTAGCCAACCGGCCCTGGCAATCCCTGCTGTACGGCCGCGGCACCGCCGCGCAGCGAGCCTGGGTCTTCTCACTCTTGTGCCGGCAACAGCGGCTGCCGACCGTGATTCTAGAAGTACCCACCGAAGCAGGTCCCTGGCTATGGTGCGGACTGCTCGACGAGGGGCAGCTTCATCTCTTCGATCCGCAGCTTGGGCTGCCCCTCACCGACCTCGCAGCATCAGAGTCTGGCCAAGAGGGAGACGACACAACCGGCGCTGCCGTTCTCATCTTGACCGACGTGCAGGGTGACGATGCGTTGCTACGTGCCTTTGATCTGGACGACTCCGCCTATCCAGTGACGGCCGATCTGGCAAAGCAAGCCACCGCATTCGTGGTAGCCGACGCATTTTCACTCTCGTGGCGAGCTAGCGAGCTCCAGCAGCAATTCAGCGCCAAAGATGCTTTGACGCTAACCGTTGAAGCAGACGAGTTGGCTGCAGAGGTCGACCAACTTGCTGCCGTGAAGGCCACCGGACAAACCACCCAGTTGTGGCCTGCGCCCTACCGGCTGTTGCAGCGACGATTGACGCTTGGCGAAAAGACCCGCAACGAAGTCGCCCGCGATTTCCGCCCCTTCTCCTGGCGACCTGCGTTGTGGAAAGCCCGGGCCCTGCACATGCGGGGGATGATCGAAACCGAGGCCGATATCCGCGCGGCCAAACAAGAAGATGCATTGCGAGAACCGCGGAATGACCATCGCTCGGCCGGCCGGCTTTACACGAGTGCCTCGGTTCGGCCGCAAGACAAGGTGCTCGAAGAACTGAGTCCGCTGAAAAAAGGAATCTACTCGCGGGCCAAGGCGGACGCGACCTATTGGATGGGGCTACTGCAATACGAGCGGGGCGCCTACCGCTCTGCCGGGCAGTGGCTCGACATGGCCGTGAGCGAAAACCAGCAAGCCGGCCGCCGCAGCGACGCCATCCGCTACAACCTGGCCCGTGCCTTCGAAGCCCAAGGCGAACTACAAGCGGCGATCGAATTCTTGGCGTCGGGCGATTCGCTCCAGCAGCATGGCAATCGCCTGCGTGCCCAGCAACTGCAGGCACGCCTCGCTGCCGATCGAGCCGAGGCTGCCACGGCGGATGCAGGCGAGTAAACTGCAGTCTTTACGCGCTGGACCTGTGCAGTTGAATCTAGTCTCCGCCCAACTACGCCTCGGTTTTCCTGTCTCCTTCGGTTCTTGTTGAAGGGCCATGGGGCAGCAGCCTGCGGCTGAACTATCTCGGCGGTTGGACCCAGGCGCATTCCTATGAGCTCTCCGGCGGCGAGGAACTCGAAGTGGTCTTGCGCTTCAATCAGGTTGCCGGAGCGAAGTTTCAGATGGCGCACGATATCCCGAAAATCAGCGAAATGTTCCCCATACGCGTGCGTTACGGCGTGGAAGGAAGTTTCGCCAATGGCCGGGCCATCGACTCCAAGGTCACGCTTTCAGGCTACAACACACCCTGGCAAGGCGTTGGCCTGAGCACGCCCTACGAAGACGGCTTCACCGCCGGCGGTTTTGCTGCCCTGGATGTCGGCCCGGCCTTTTTCGAGGCGGG
>JBCDCL010000034.1:0-11913 GCA_039182175.1 Planctomycetota bacterium | reverse complement strand
GCGCCATTTCGATAAGCACGCACGCGAAAAGGGTTCGAGGCCTGGAACTCGAGGAGATCGGCAATCTGCTCGAATACGGATGCAATGTCACTGTTTGTCATGCCCCGATTGTACGGCGGCCGGCTGCAACTGACAGCGGGACGATGCATCGCTATTCAGCGAGCGATGGTAAGCTCGTCGCCAATCTGCAAAGTGCCGCCCGGCTGCCCGCCAGCCAAGCGGGTGTTGATCGCGAGCCGATAGTAGTGGTCAAACCGCGACTGCGGAGCCCAGGATGGCAACGTCTCCCGACGCTGCTGCGAGAATGATTTTTGGAACCCTTTCGTAGGCACGCCCGACTGCGAATCTCGCGATGGTACGACGCATCGTTGACAGACTCCCGTGGCGTGCCACTTCATGCCACCCAGCGCGAATCGGCTTGGCTCGTTTGTGAGGCGATCCTCCCAAAACGCATCGGGGGCATCGATTTCCAGATTAGCCCGGAACCGCCGACGAGCTTCGTCGATGGTCCAATCGGGGAACCACTTCGCCACTTCACGCAGTGTCTCCGTGGCGATGATTGTTGGCCCAGGAGCCTCGGTGTCGTCAGGAAAACCTGCCGAGCGGTTCTCAGCGAGCCTGCATGGCGTTTGCAACGCATCGCTAAACCAAGCCGCCGTCTCACTTAGATCGTCGGCCAGCGAGAACGTGGCCGACCGACCAGCGTCGATCGCAAGCTCGACAGTCATCGCACCTAGATCGTATCGCGAGCGAATCGCGTGGATTGCCGCGCAACGTTTACCGTTTACAAAGCAATCGTCGCTGTCTAGCAGGGCCCAGCGGCGATCGAGCGCGAGTGTGCTCGATGGCAGGACATCGCAAGACTCGACCTCCACGCCATCCAAAGACTTGATCGGAAAGATCGTGATTCGCGATAGGCGAGGCAACGGCGTTCCGTTCAGTCGTCGAACCAGGCGGTCAGTTCTTCGGAATCTTCGAGGGTGTCAAGCAGTAGGTCGGGGTTGTGCGTGCGAAGCTCGTCAGCCGGTGTGAAGCCGGTTGGCACTGCGACCGCTTTCGCGCCCACGGAGTGTGCGCAGCGAATGTCGTTGGGCGTGTCACCAATGATAACGACGGTCTCCGCGTCAGATACCGCCTTGCCATGCCGGCTGCGTGCCTCGGCTACGGCGGTCGCTGCAATGTCGTTGCGGTCGGTGTGGTGATCGCCAAAGCCGCCGACAACCGGCTCGCCGTTCTCAAAGTGCCGCCACAGTTCGTAGTAGCTGAGTTTCTTCTCGGCCGCGATGCGGATGTTGCCCGTCAGCAAACCGATCAGCACATCGCCACGAGCATGCAGAAGCTCGATCAGTTGCGTAACACCTGGCAGCACTTCGCCAGTGCAACCCTCAAGTGCCGCATCGAGGCGGCTGAGATAGGCTGCCTGGAATTTCTTCCAGGTCAATTCGGTCGCGTCGACGCCGTGCACCGCGAACAGATCCATGGCAATTGCTCGATCACTGCGACCGGCGAATGCGATCGAGTCGGTAAGCTGGTCGACGCCAAACTCGGCGGCGAAGGTCTCGGCGAAGGCAACTTGGCCGGCGCCACCGGTTTGAACCAGGGTGCCATCGATATCAAACAGACAGGCTTTCATGCCGACAGTGTAAGGTTGCTGCCAGTAGGCGAACAGCTAGCGATCTCTGATGCTGGCTGGCATTACCGCAGTTCTGCCTGTCCTCGCTCTTTGCGAACGCCGTTCAGTTGGCCAAGAGCCAGCGGCTCTGTCTTTAGAAAGCGGACCAGCTGAGTGCGACTGATCGCGAGCCGCTCGGCAGCGAGGCGGTCGTCCCAGTCGGCTGCCGCTAGCACGTCGAGTGCCTCGGCCAGTAGGGACGGATAATCGTCGTGGTCGCGGTTGACCGCCAAGCGACCGTTCTGAACGCGACGACGCCACAGATCACTCGGATATGCCCTCGCACAGACTCGCGGTTCAGTGCGGCATTCGAGCGCCAGCCGAACACGCAGTCTTTGTTGCGCTACCGCAAGATTCTGCGCCTGGCTCCGCCGCTCGTTGGCTTCGGCCGCGATGCCGGTCGGCTCGTGCGTAAGCACGACCGCTGTTTCAACCTTGTTTCTGTGCTGTCCGCCCGGGCCAGAGCGTCGCAGCCGGCTGGTTTGGCACTGCATTGACAGCGTTTCTCTCGATAGCTGTGCAGGATGCGGGGGCGTTGTTTCAGGCACGGCGTAACAGCAGGCAAAGGCGACTCATGGCAAAGCCCAGTTTACCAGGCTGAGCAATTGGGGCATCGGCCAAGGTGAATTTCTCGTGCGTGGACCACCCCACACAGCGACCATCCGCAGACGTCGACAAATATAGCGAAGCCACGATCCGCAAATTGCCGATTGATTGCCAATCGCCAGAACCGCCCGGAGTAACGACGATGCGTGTCGCAACCCTACTGCTAGCCTCGATTCTTGCCTCGATGGCCGTCGCTCCCGCGTCAGCTCAGCTGGCTCCCACTGCGCGAAACGTATCGCGGCAAACGCCTGTATTTAGGCACGCCAATGTCGATCTTGCTTGGCAAGCTGCTCAGAAGACCGGCAGGCCGGTGATGGTGTTCGTTACGTCGGCAGACTGCTTCTTCTGCAAGAAAATGATGAGCGAAACGCTCTCGAATCCCCGGATCGCTCAAGCGAATAATCGCCGATTCGAGACCACCGTGCTGAGCAAAGAAACGCAGCCGGAACTCGTCGAAAAACTAGGTGTCAAGGCGTTTCCGACCACGCTCATCGTCAACACCGACGGCACGCTGCAAAATCAGGTGCGTGGCTTTGTCGAGCCAGCTAAGTACGTGCAGCAGGTATTTGTCGGACCACGGCAGACTCGCCAAGCTGCTCGTCCGCAAGCCAGCGACGCTGCCGGCGATCGCTCTCCGCGCTAGACGCTTCAAGCAAGGCCGTTTGAATGCTAGCAGGCGGGTTGGCTATACTCCGGCGGTTGAAAATCGCCGCCAGGAAGCCACCATGCCAGCTGACTTTGCCGTAGAGGGGCAGATCGTCGATCTCGCCAACCGTCGAACTCTCCCAGGTCGAGTGACGGTTGAATCGGGCCGTATCGCGGCGATTGACGAAGTGGCCGAGGCGCCGGCGACTTTCTTGATGCCTGGTTTTGTCGACGCCCATGTGCATGTCGAAAGCTCGATGCTGGTGCCGACCGAATTCGCCCGCGCGGCGGTCACCCACGGCACCGTTGCCACAGTTTCTGACCCGCATGAGATCGGTAACGTGCTGGGTGTGGCGGGCGTGCAGTTTATGCTCGACAACGCCGCCCAAACGCCCTTCAAATTCTTTTTCGGGGCTCCCTCCTGTGTTCCTGCCACACCTTTCGAGACGGCCGGCGCATCGATAAGCGTCGTAGAAGTCGAGCAGTTGCTCGATGATCCGCGAATCGTCTACCTCAGCGAGATGATGAACTACCCGGGCGTCTTGAATGGCGATCCCGACTGCTTAGCCAAGATCAAGGCGGCGCTCGATCGCGATAAGCGTGTCGATGGCCACGCGCCTGGTTTGCGAGGCGACGACGCCGTTCGTTATATCAGCGCGGGAATCACGACCGATCACGAATGCTTCACCAAGCCCGAAGCGCTCGACAAACTTACCGAGGGTTGCAAGATCGCAATTCGCGAGGGCTCGGCCGCACGAAACTTTGAGGCACTGCACACGCTCATCGGTGAGCATCCAAAAATGACGATGCTGTGCAGCGACGACAAGCACCCCGACGAGCTTTGCCTAGGCCATATTAATCTGCTGGCCCGAAGAGCCGTGGCGGCGGGCATCGATCCCTACGACGTGCTGCAAACGGCGTGCGCGAATCCGGTAGAGCATTACGGCCTCTCCGTCGGCCTACTGCGATTAGGCGACCCCGCCGACTTCATCGAAGTTGATTCACTCGAGCAATTTGACGTGCAGCGAACGTGGATCGATGGCGAACTCGTGTCGGAAGCCGGTAACACGAAGCTTGCGAGCGTACCCGTTGAGGCGATTAACCAGTTCCAGGCTCGCGAGGTGTCTGCCGACGAACTTTCGCCAGAGCTTCCAGCGGCAGGCGACGCCGTTCAGGCACGGGTGATTGTTGCCGAAGACGGGCAGCTGGTTACCGGCGCCGAATCGGTCGACGCTCCGCAGCGTGATGGTCGACTCGCGTCAGATCCTGCACGTGACCTGCTAAAAATCGTCGTCGTCAATCGCTACGCAGCAGCCCCTGCGGCGGTGGCGTTGGTCAAAAACTTTGGCCTTGAACGTGGTGCGATGGCTTCGAGCGTCGCCCACGATTCGCACAACGTGATTGCAGTTGGCGTCGACGATGCTGACATTGCAGCTGCGATCAATCTGGTCATGGAATCTGGCGGCGGGTTGAGCGCCGTCTGCACCGCGGAGAGCGAGAGCGAAGTCCTCCCGCTGCCAGTGGCGGGCTTGATGGCGACCGGCGATTGCCAAACGGTTGGCGATGCCTACGGCAAGCTCGACCAATTGGTCAAAGCCTGGGGTTCGCCACTGCGTGCGCCTTACATGACGCTCTCCTTTATGGCACTACTGGTGATTCCGTCGCTCAAACTGAGTGACAAGGGACTATTCGACGGCGACCGTTTTGAATTCACGTCGCTGCTGACGCCATCGCAGCCTTAGACCTCGCCAATTTGTATTCTCTTTGTCCGGTTATAGTGCAGTAGTGTTCTGATGTCGCAGGCGAAGCTCGTTGGCCAATACGAACTGCTCGACGAGCTAGGCGAGGGCGCCGCCGGGGTTGCTTATCGGGCGCGTCACCACGAGACCGGCGAGCCCGTCGCCATTAAGCTGCTTCACGCAGAACTCGACGGCGACATCGAGCTGCAGCGACGGTTTGTTCGTGAGGTTTCGGTCCTTCAGCGTCTTGAGCATCCGAATATCGTCGGGCACAAAGACTGTGGCCTCCATGACGACAAACTCTATTTCGCAATGGAACTGGTCGACTCTGGTACGCTTGACCAAGTCCTTCGCCAGAGAGGGGCGCTCCCGTGGCGACTGGCAACGGAGGTAGCGATCAAGGTTTGCCGTGCTTTGTCGCACGCCCATGCAGAGGGCGTGATACATCGCGACTTGAAGCCGGCTAACTTATTCCTCTCGGCCGAAGGTGAAGTCAAAGTCGGTGACTTTGGGCTCGCAAGGGATCTCAACCAACATCGGCTGACCGTCGAGGGGCAAACCGTCGGCACGTGCAGGTTTATGGCGCCGGAACAAGTGCAGGGCCAAGCAGATTTAACAGGCGCCGTCGACCTCTACGCCCTCGGCTGCTTGCTGTTTCAGATGGTCGTCGGGCAACCGCCCTTTGATGGGACGACGATTGTCGAAGTGTTCGAGAAGCATTTATTTGCCGAGCGACCGCGACTTTCGGAGAAGGCGCCGGGTGTTCCCGCCGCACTTGATGAAGTGGTGCAGCGTCTGCTGGCACAGGATCCCGAAGATCGCCCCGCTGACGCCGACCGAGTTATTGTTTTGTTAGAAGCCGTCCTCGCGGGCGAGCCACTCCCTGCGAGACCGGCGGATGAGCCTGAGCAAAACTTGACGGAGCAACTCACCTCGCCCCCCGAAGCGGGCAATCCGAACGTCGCATTGGCGGCGGGCTTGGTGGGGGCGGCAGCCATCTTTGGTGTGCTGGCGTGGCTGCTGTTCGGCCAGAACTAGGCCACGTTGTCCCGCCGCAACCGCTTAGCGACGTGTACTTTCTTACTTGCGATTCTTCTGATAATCGCGAACTTTCACCCGCAGTTCCTCGCTCGACCAACCAAGCTTTTCCGCTTGTCTGAGAAACCGCTTCTGCAGTGGGCCATCGAGCCGTGCGACCGCGGCGTGTGCCGACCACGACTGGGACGCCAAGCGGTTGTCGATAGGCACCCGGCGTGCGACAGAGGCATAGCGGTTGAGCATCTCCGCAGAAATGGCGCCCTCGCACATCTGCGAAAAGGCTTCGCCAAACTGGTCCTCGCCGGCGTTAAGCAGATCGCCAATCCACCAGGGGCCAGCCTTCTGGCACCATAGAGCGAAGTGCAAAGGGCCCCGCCAATCTTCCATCGTGGGTCGACCACTGATTCGCACCCCTGTTGAGGTGAAGTGGAACGGACCGACAGACATTTTGGGAGGTTGCGACACGGGCATGGATTTTAAGTATCCCAGACTCGATAATCGAGGGGATAGCTTCAAAACACCATCGGCCCCAGGTCACCGCTTGATGCCCGACAGTACGCCAAATCGCTCGTTCCCTTCGGCTCGCCTTCGTCGCAATCGTCGTCACGACTGGCTGCGTCGTCTAACGGCAGAGCATCACCTGCGGGCGGACGATCTGATCTGGCCGGTGTTTGTTCACGATGGCGAAGAGGATCAACCGGTGCCGTCGATGCCGGGCGTCGACCGGCTGACGATTAGCCATCTGGTGGATGCGGTAGGCGAGGCAGTCTCCTTGGGAATTCCCGCTGTGGCGGTCTTTCCCGTCACGGATCCGTCGCTAAAGACAGACGACGCACGCGAGGCAATTAACCCTGAAAATCTCATCTGCCAAGCAACGCGGGCAATCAAAGCCGCCCATGGCGACGCCATCGGGGTGATCTGCGATGTCGCTCTCGATCCCTACTCAAGCCACGGCCACGATGGCCTCGTCATGGACGACTACGTCGTGAATGACGAGACCCTCGAAGTGCTCTGCAAACAGGCACTCGTGCAGGCCGAGGCCGGCTGCGACGTCATAGCCCCCTCGGACATGATGGACGGCCGAGTTGGGGCGATCCGCGAAGCTCTCGAAAAGGATGGCTTCGAAGACGTGGCGATCATGGCCTACGCGGCGAAGTACGCGTCGGCATTCTACGGTCCCTTCCGAGACGCGGTCGGGTCGGCGGCAAACTTGGGGGGCGCCGACAAGAAGACCTACCAGATGTCTCCCAGCAATTCGGACGAGGCGGTCCACGAAGTCGCTCTCGACATTGCCGAAGGCGCCGACATGGTGATGGTCAAACCAGGCATGCCGTATCTGGATATCGTGCGCCGCGTGAAGCAGCAATTCGCGATGCCAACCTATGCTTATCAGGTTAGCGGTGAGTACGCGATGATCTCCGCCGCTGCGGCAAACGGCTGGCTCGATCGGGAGGCGGCGATGCTCGAAAGTCTGCTCGCCTTCAAACGGGCAGGCGCCGATGGCGTGCTGACGTACTTCGCCATCGAGGCAGCTCGGGTCCTACGCGACCGGTAATGCCGATTATGCGGCCGAGCTTCGCCCTCGTGCGATCGCATTGATAGACGACCTCTGGGCGGTTTGGGACCTAGACTTTGGGACGCACTCTGCGTGTTGTTTCTAGTCTCGAACCGAGCAAGCACCGATGTCGCACAAGCCCGTATTGCTAGACGAGTGGACCGAAGAGCAGGTCGCCAATCTCGACACCGCGAACACCATCGCAGGCCACCGGCTACACCAGTCGCCGCTGTTTACCGATGAAGGCTTGATCGAAACCTTGGCCAAGCACCCCGAGGCGGCTCTCGGCGTCAACACCATGGGCGACGACCCCTGCCATAGCGAAGAGTGGCGAGAAGGGGTCACCGATGGGCACGATGCGGCGACCCTGTTGGAAGCCGTCAAGAATGGGCGACTGTGGCTAAACCTCCGCCGCGTGATGGATCATCATCCGGAATACAACGAACTAATCCACAGCCTGTACGACGAGTTAGAGACGATCGTTCCTGGCTTGCACACGTTCAATCGCACGGCGAACCTGCTGATCTCGTCGCCGACGGCCCTGGTTTACTACCACCTCGACTGCCCGGTGAACATTTTGTGGCACGTGCGTGGGACCAAGCGTGTTTGGGTGTATCCCATCAACCGTGGCATCGTCTGTGACGAATCAAGAGAAGCCGTGCTGTGTGGCGAGGCGCCCGAGGAGTTGGACTACTCGCCCAAGCTTGACGAGTTGGCGGATGTCTACGATCTCGAACCGGGGCAACTGATCACTTGGCCGCAACACACGCCGCACCGCGTCGTGAACACCAGCGGCTTGAACGTGTCGATCTCCACCGAGCACATGACGCACCAGGCGTGTCGGCTGAACAATGTCTATTTGGCGAATCGTCACTTCCGCCGGATGTTTGGTGGTGGTTTCCGCTCGACCGAACTCAACGGCTTTGCTCCTGCTGCCAAAGAGCTAGCACTCCGAGTTGCCCGCCGTATTCCCGGGTTGGCGCCACCGCCCAACCAGGGCTTCAACTATCCCAAGACGTTTGCCATCGATCCGTCGGCGCCTGACGGCGTGCGACTCTTCGACGATTCGGAGCAGACGAGCGGCCCTTCGGACGACACCACCACGACGGTGATCGCTCCTTTGCCAGCGAACGCTAGCATCGACTCGCCGACTGGCGTCGTCTGATCGCTGGCCATACGCCCCGCGGTAGCGTTGCTGGCGCCGACTTTTCGGATTGTGCTGACTTTTCCGAAAGTCACGGCGGCAACGATTCCGATACGTCTCTCTAAGCAGTGGTCCAGGGGGGCTGGCGCACCGCGAAGCGCTCGACGAGCGTCGAGCAAGGTGCGCCAGGCCTACTGACAGGTGCGTCCCCAAGCACCTGATCGAACCCCCCGAGGATCCCCCGATGTATCCCCACACTTTCCGTTCTGCTGCTGCCCGTTCTACTGCGGCCAAATGGCGACGCGGTTGCCTTGGCGTCTGCATTACCGCTGCTACGTTCCTCTTGGCGGTCGGATCAAGTCCGATGGCTGCGGATGCCCAAAACCTGCAATGGCAGCAGGGCGCCGCACAAAAGTCGCAGCCCGTCCGCATCACGAAGCGACCAACAGCAACGAACTCTCAAGGCTTTGTAGGTCCTCGCAAGAAAGCCGTTGCGAAACAAGCTGCGTTTGTCGAACCGGTTGCTGAGCAAAACCGATCGGCCACTCGACGCCAGCCGCGTGTCGCGAAGGCGTCGTCGGCAAAGCAGCAAAAGCGTGCCCAGAGTGCCTCGCGAATCCCGGTCACTTCGGGTGGTGATGTCAACTTCGCCTCCGCAGTGAAGCGGGCGAATGCTCAACTCGAACACGCCGAAGCGATTGGCGTTCCCCCCGAGGCCTGCGTTTGTGGTGACGGTCCCTGTAGCTGTGGTTTCGACCCAGGCTGCGGTCTGCCCGAGCCCGGATGTGGCTGCGTCGAACCCAATTGTGGCTGCCCTGTGTTTGCCGGTGGACCTCCTGTCTGTGCCGACCCCGTCTGTGGCGATGGCGTTTACGGAGATTGCTCGTGCGGCGACATCGCATGCTGCGGCGACTGCGTCGGCGGGTGTTGCCCCCCTAGCTTGGGAGGCTGTAAGGAGCGAGGGGCCATCCCTATCTGCATCTATCTGCCGCCGATCAAAGAGATCACTCTGTTCGGCGGTGTTCAGGGCTTCAAAGGTCCGCTCGACTACAACCCTGCACAGCGTGACGCTGGGAACTTTGGTTTCCACCAGGGCGTGAATATCGGCGGCCGGATGTCTTGGCTGCCATGGCATGGCCTTGGCTACCAAATCGGCTACCGAGGGACACAGAACCAGCTGAGTGGTGACGTGCCTACCGGTAGCGATTCCCACTCACAGCAGTTCTTCACGACCGGTCTCTACCAGCGAGCACCCGTCGGTTGGCAGTGGGGCGTCGTCTACGACCTGCTGCAAGACGAACGCCAAGTGTCCACTAACTTCAGCCAGGTGCGAGGATTGATTTCCTTTACCAACACGGTTGGCGGTGAGGTAGGGTTCGAGTTCGCCGCGGGTACGAGCGAGCAAACCATCGGGGCCTTTACCTTCGAACCAGCCGATCAGTATCGCCTCTTTTGGCGGCACCACGGCCGCACCGGTGGCGAGTTCCGCTCCTTCATCGGTGGCAGTGGCGATAGCCAGGTGATACTCGGGGCCGACCTGACGGCTCCGCTCAACCATCGCTGGTCGATCCAAACCGGCTTCACCTACTTTATTCCGACCGACGGCGGCAACGGCCTCGCCGGCGGAGCTGCAGCGGCATCGCCCAACGCGACTGAAGAAGCCTGGAATCTTGGTATCAGCCTGATCTGGCACTATGGCGCCCGCGGCAAAGAGTGGTACCGCAGCCCATGGCGACCTCTGTTCGACGTCGCCGACAACGGCTCGCTGGTGGTTGACGACATCGACTGATTCGTCAAATGTCGCCGGTCACAAAAAGTCATCGGGAGTGGGGTAACCCGCTCGGGATGGGGATCCCGGGCGGGTTTTTTCGTCTGCTCTGAGGGATCAATCGAAAGGCTGAGCTAGCCGTCAGTCATATTTCCAGCCAGCCGCCTCTTCGCCATCCAGCCGCAGCGTAAGG
Organism: Planctomycetota bacterium; assembly: GCA_039182175.1. Classification (GTDB taxonomy): domain Bacteria; phylum Planctomycetota; class Planctomycetia; order Pirellulales; family Lacipirellulaceae; genus JBCCQL01. Next base: position 1,553 of record JBCDCL010000034.1, on the reverse strand, counting down.
CATTTTGCACTGCCGCCTGCTTTGACAAATTCACCTAACGGCATTGCGATCGGCTCATAGTCCAGCTTATCGAGTGCGTCGTGCAATTTTGGGCAGCCGACGTTCGTCACAACGGTCCGGCCAACAACCACAGCATTGCACGCAAAAGCCTCCGCTTCCCTGGCTTCGACTTCAATCAGCGTCGGAACGTGTTCCGCCAGAACACGTCGACCGTAGCTGTCAAATGCTCCCGGGAAGTAAATGGCCGCGTCGACTGCCAGCGGGCAGAAGCATGTGTCCAGGTGGTAGTACCGCGTCGAAACCAACTCAAGCGGTAGCACCCGTACGCCGAGCAGCGACCCAATTTGTTGGACGCCGCTCGCGTCGCTTCGCATTCGATAGCCGGCAAACAGCGTGTCGCCACAGAAAAGCGCGTCCCCTGCCCCTTCGAAGGCAAAGTCGCCCGGTGGATCGACCACATCGAATCCGTTGGCCTGGAACCACTGCCGGTCGTGCTGGGTTTCGCCCTGCCGCTGCGGATGTTTGAACCGAGCCAGCACGGCGGTGTCGCGATGGATGAGCGCCGCATTGGCCGTGAATACCAGATCGGGCAACCCCGGCACGGCAGGCTGCAACAAGATCTCCGCCCCCGCTTGGCTGAGCAGGGCATGCAGGGCGTTCCACTGCTCAACCGCAGCCGTGTGGTCCGCGGCAACTTCGATATCCATCCATGGGTTGATCTCGTATTCGATCCCGAAATAGTCGGGCGGACACATCAAAATTCGCGGCATCGTCATCCTTCCTGCAAGGCTTCGACTTCTGTGACCAAGGCTCGCAAGAAGGGTTCAACATCCGTCACCAGGCCAACGGTTTGAAAACTGCCTCGATCGTTGAGCTTGATCACGGTGGACGGATTGATGTCGATGCAAACCACCTTGACCCACGCCGGTAGCAGATTGCCGACGGCGATAGAGTGAAGCGTTGTGGCGATCATCAGGCAAAACGTCACGTCCCGAATGGCGTCACGCATTTGGCGTTGCGCCTGGACGGCATCGGTGATCACATCGGGCAGAGGACCGTCGTCGCGGATGCTGCCAGCTAGCAGAAAGTCGACGTTGTTTCGCACGCACTCGTACATCACGCCACTGGTAAGCACTTCCTGCTCAACCGCTCGTTCGATCGAGCCCGCTCGGCGAATGCGATTGATCGCCCGCAAGTGGTGCTCGTGCCCCGCTTGGGCGATGCTGGCATCGTTGAGGTGAACGCCCAGACTTGTGCCAAAGAGCGACTGCTCGATGTCGTGAGTCGCCAACGCATTGCCGGCGAATAAGCAGTCGACGTAGCCGTCGCGGATGAGACTGGCGAGCAACGGCCCGCTGCCGGTATGGATGATCGCCGGCCCGCCTACGACCAGCGTACGACCGCCCGATTCGCGATTCTCATGTAGTTGCTGAGCAATCTGCTGAATGACAACGCCTTTTGGCTTTTCCGTCGAGACAGCACTATTCATAAAGCCGAACGCTTCGGCGCCAGCCTGGCGTGGCGGCGGGAAAACGCGGACGCCGGCGTGGCCG
>JBCDCL010000033.1:0-11951 GCA_039182175.1 Planctomycetota bacterium | reverse complement strand
GGCTGCTGGCCCAGGGTCAGCAGGTGGTCGGCGTCGACAACCTCAGCCCCTACTACAGCGTCGAACTCAAGCAGCGGCGGATTGCCGAGCTGACGGGCGACCAGCCGGCGGGCAACGGCAGCTTCGAATTTGTCGAGGCGGACATTGCCGATCGTCCGGCGATGGACCAACTGTTCGCTGAGCACGAGTTTGACCAGGCCGTCCATCTCGCCGCCCAGCCCGGGGTGCGGTACTCGCTCGAAAACCCCTCGGCGTACGTCGACAGCAACTTGGTTGGCTTTGGCAATCTGCTAGAAGCGGCCCGCAATCAGCAGTGGAAGCACTTTGTCTTCGCTTCGAGCAGCAGCGTCTACGGAGCGAATCGGCAGGTGCCGTTCTCAGTCGATCACTCGGTCGACCATCCGATCAACTTGTACGCGGCCACGAAGAAGGCCAACGAACTGATGGCCCACTCGTACAGCCATCTGTTCGACTTGCCAACGACGGGGCTGCGATTCTTTACCGTCTACGGCCCGTGGGGCCGGCCCGACATGGCGGTCTGGAAATTTACCGAGGCGATCCTCGCCGGCCGGCCGATCGACGTCTACAACCGTGGCCAGATGGAGCGGGACTTTACCTACGTCGACGACATCGTGACCGGCGTCGTGACCGTATTGGGTAGCCCGCCTGATTCGATGGACGCTGACTCGGCAGACCCCAGTTCGACAGGCCCCAATTCTGCTGGCGCTGGCCCGCCGTATCGCATTTACAATATTGGCAACAACCAGCCCGAGCCGCTGGAGAAACTGATCGCCACGATCGAATCGGCCCTAGGCGAGAAGGCGGAGCGGAATCTGCTGCCGATGCAGCCGGGCGACATGCTTCGCACCTACGCCGACATCGACACCCTCCACCGCGACCACGGCTTCCAGCCAAGCACGCCGCTCGAAGAAGGCATCGCCGCGTTCGTCGATTGGTATCAGAGTTATCGCAACGAATAGCAACGATCGCTTGTTCGCAGGCGATTTCGTCCCGCCTCATCATTTTCTCGAATAGCAACAATGAAGCAGCTGATTAGAAAACTCGCCTGGAAAGTGCTTGGGACGCCGCCGAGCTTGGCGACGCCTCACTGGCGTCGGCCGATCGACACGCTGAATGCACGCCGCGAAATCCTCGACATGGCGATTATGAACATCGCCATTGGCACACGAAACGAAGAGACCGCCGCCAAGTCGCCTACCGACGACACGCTGTTAGGCGACTATCTTGAGTTTGGCGTGTTTCAAGGAGGCGCCTTTATCCATTCGTTCAAAAGGGCAGCCGAGCGAATTCCTACGATGCGATTTTTTGCCTTCGATTCGTTCGAGGGTCTCCCCGAGCTTAAAGGGCGAGATGAACAGGGAGAGTTTCACGAAGGCCAATTTGCTTGCAGCGAACCAGACTTTCGCCGTCGGCTGGCTGCGGCGGATGTTGATGAACGTCGCGTTGTCACCGTTCCGGGCTGGTTTGATAAATCGCTGACCGACGAAGTGAAAACGAACCATCAGCTGCACGTTGCATCCATCGCATTTATCGATTGCGATCTGTACGAATCGTGCGTCCCGGTTATGGAGTTTCTGACTAGTCTTGTCCGCCAAGGCTCGATTCTGATATTCGACGATTGGCACAACTTCCGCGGCGATGCCTCGCGAGGCGTGCAGCTGGCGACCCAAGAGTGGCTCGACGCCAACCCTTCTTTTTCGCTAACGCCTTGGTTCGACTTTTCGCATCATGGCAAAGCGTTCATTGTGAACGTGAAGAGCAATTAGCCCAACGGTGAGGTTCTGAAGTTGGCTACGACGGACTTAGCGGACAGCTTCTCGGCAATTCGTCGTTGGGTGCTCAAGCAGTGGCAAGCAGACGGGGCTCCGTTGTTCGCAGGAGACGAACCACGGTTGATGCCAACGTGCTTTGCGGTGCTCGCGACCGAGTGCCTTGGTAGTCTCGATGACGTCGATGCTGACCTGAAGCGTGGGACTGCTGAACAGATTCTGGGGAAGCAGTCGCCGGAATCGGGACTCTTTCGAGACGGCGATATTCTTCAGCGGGACGTCTCTTCTCACAGTTCCGCTTACATCACAATGCAGCACACCTACTTTGCGCTGCATGCACTTGACGCCCTGGGAGTAGCGCCCAGGTACGAAGTGCGATTCGCCGATCGGTTTCTTTCGGTCGACTACTTGCGTGGTTGGTTGGACGCCGGACCTTGGGATAATCCATGGTTGCATAGCAACAACTTCATGTTTGCGTTGACGTTCTTGCAGCACCAGCATCGCGTCACCGAGGATTCTGCATGGATGGATTCCTTTGACGCAATTCTCGACTATCTGGACGAACGCCAAGATCCAGAAACGGGATTGTGGCGCCGCGATACGGGACGCGACGATCGGAATGCGGTCTTCGCGGCTTATCACTTCTTTCCCTATTACTTTTGGCGAGGTCGGCAGCCTGCCTATGTCGAACGAATAATCGACACCACGCTCGGCACGCAAACGGCTGAAGGCTTCTTCCTGCCCGACGGCGGCGGCGCCTGCGAAGATCTCGACGCGGTGCACACGCTCGTCATGATGAGCATGGTGAGTGACCACCGCCAGGAAGATATCCGCCAGTGTCTAGAGCGGTGCCTGGTGGCTACGTTGGCTTCGCAGAAACCCGATGGTGGTTTCTGCAACTACAATCCTCGCCGTGGCGGATTACTGCGGCAACTGTTGCTGGCGACGAGTGCCGACAAACGTTGCCTTCGCCGCGAGTTGGTGCCGCGTACCTGGCGTTACAGCGGTTGGCGCCGCCTAGAGTGCCCACTTGGTCAATCCGACATGTGGAGCGCATGGTTCCGCCCGCTGACGCTACGAGTTATCGCTGATCGATATCCAGATCTCTACTCCGGCGCTCCTCGCGGCCCCCTTCGTCAGATGCCGGGCCTCGGTTGGCACGACGCTGACGGAATTGTTTCGGCTAAACCAGCCCTCCAAGTAGGGTGACGAGGAGCAAGTATCATTTTGCACGAACAGTCGCATGGCAATCGAACTCATAAACCAAAGCGTCTTTTTACACATCCCTAAAACCGGGGGCACCTGGGTCGATCGCACCTTGTACGATTTGGGGTTGGTGAAAGAGGCTTTTGGCAACCGCCACAGCAACTACGAGCGCACGGTCAACCACGAGCGCTATCGAAGTGCGGGCGAGCACCTGCGCCGCGCTGTGGTGCGACGCATCAAGCGCCAGTTTGGCCTTCACCATCAGACGCCCGTTATGCGGTTTTGCTTCGTCCGCAATCCGCTCACGTGGTACGAGTCCTGGTGGCGCTACATGAAGGGCAAAGACTGGAAGCACTGGGGAGACGAAAACAATCCATGGAATTGGCACCCTAACGCTGTGTTGAACGGCTTGGGAAGCGACGACTTCAACACGTTTGTTGCAAACGTGCTGAGTAAACGTCCAGGCTACGTGACCGAACTGTACTTCTCGTTCGCCAATGCGCAAATCGACTTTGTCGGCCGCATGGAAAATCTTGCCACTGACTTCAGACTAGCGTTAAGCCAGAGTGGTTTAGAAATTGATGAACAACAAGTCGCGGGTCGATCAAAGCAAAACGAATCGGCCGGCAACAAGGAGCCCATTGTCTGGGATCCCGACTTACGACGATCGACAATTCTCTACGAATTGCCCTCGTTGGTGCAATTTGGCTACTTGTCGTCAGAATTGGCACAAGAGCTTTCGCTCGATCCGGTGCGTGGCAAGCACAAGGCTTTATCGAGTCAACCTATTGATGCAAAGCATCTGGTTACCTAGCGAGCCAAGCATTGCATCGCGTCGGATCGCGCCGGGAAGCGTTATCTGATCTAGCTGGCAGTTCGCCACTTTGGCTTCGCCGGCGGAGAATCGCGCAACCTTACGTAGAGAATCAGGTTGTCTTAGCCAGGGTGAGCATTCGCCGGAAGTGGCGACGTTCTTCTTCAGGAATCGCGAACAACCACGTCGCAGCCGTGCCCACCAAGGCGTAGGTTGCGGTCACGGCCAGTAGGCGGCCCATGCCCGGCGGCAGGTTTAGGCGGACCGGCGCCATCGCTAAGGCGCCGCACAATAGCACGGCGGCCACGGGAAAAACTACTTCGCGAAGCCACTTCAAATGACCAAATCCAAGCCGGCTGCCTGCCATATGAACGCGGACCGTGCCCGCAACAATCGTGGTTAGCAGGCTGATCACGAGCACCGCTTGCGGTGGCGCCCCCATGGCAAAGGCCACACAGGCGAGGGGGATCGTCATAATGGATATCGAAGCCACCAGCCGAACCATTCGGCCGATCTCTCCCGTGGCCTGTACGCCGACTGCGCATCCACGCGTTAACGCTTCTGACAGGGCGACCGTCAAGGATATTGCGGCAAATGAGACCGCATAGGGTGGAGGCTCTTCAAGCCAAATGACCAGCAGGTTTTGCATATCAGCAACCGCCGGTGCGGCCACATACAAACATGCCAACGAACTGTAGCGACACAGTGCCAAGGTCAAGCCAATCGCTTGCGGTCGCCGCCCGGCGCCTTCGGCCGAGAAGATAGCAGGCGAGAGCGCCTTGAAGAAAACGTTCAGCCCGTTGTGCAAATACGTGTTGAGCCGGTTGACCGCTTCCCAAGCGGCGTTCAGTAGCGGACCAAAGAAAAGATTGAGGACGATCGCCGTTCCCCGAATACGCAATGCGGATACCGAGGCGCTCAGCGTGGTCCATCCTGCGAACTGAACGAGTTCGCTCACCAACGAGCGACGAAAACACTGCGGGCGAATGCGGGCGTCGGGAAATACCCAGAAGCAGACGCCGGCCTGCACGAAACCCAATAGCAGCCGCGCGGCGAACATCATCACAGCGAAGTTCAGCAATCGGTCGCCAGGCAAGACAAACAGCAGCATGATTACCGCCAAGTTGAGCACCGGCATGGGCAACGTGAGGGTCGACTCGAGCACCATCGCTTGACGCGATACAAAGACCGACGTGATGGGTGCAAACATGGCGACTTGAGCCACGCTCAAAACCGAGAGCTGGTACACCCAGAAAGCAACATCTCGCCGATCGTCCGGAATATCGAGATAGGCGAGCAGCGGCGTCATGGCCTCGCCCAGCAATACGATCACAACCCCGCAAGCGAGAAATACGCCGTAGGTTGTGTTGGCGTACTCAGTGAAAGTGCCGGTATCTTCGTTCTCTAGCGAATACGACAAATGCCGAACCGCACTACTCGAAAGACCCGTGGTCAGAATGGTCAGCAGCCCGGCGCTTGCACCGAGCAGATTAAACAGGCCGATGTCGACCGTGTCGATCGCTTGGAAGTAGAGCCGGGTTCCATAGATGCCCAGTCCTACTGTCAGGACCATGCGGGACATGGTGACCAAGACGTTCCGGATGATCCGCTTCGATCGAGCCATAGCAGTTGATAGCAGTGCCTATAGCGGATGCTGAATTGGCGTAGCCAGTGATGCGGCAAGAGTCGCATCACAAGCCTTCCGCGGGTGGCCATGTGTGCCTGCGACTCGCAGTAATGCTCGGCAAAGCAACGCAGAAGTCCGGTCCCTAATCGCAACGGATTTGCCGCAGAGAAGTTCCGAGTATAATCGAAGATTCGCGACTTCGATATGGCAACGCATACGTTGGAGACTCGGCAATTGAAGGCCCCGGCCACTCCCACCGTCTCCGTCATCATGGCTGTGTACAACGGCGATCGCTTTCTCCGTGAAGCGGTCGACAGCGTACTCGCGCAGACCTTTACAGACTTCGAGCTGGTGGTTGTCGACGATGGTTCGACCGACCAGTCGCCGGCGATGCTCGACAGCTATGCGGCGAGCGACGAGCGGGTGGTGCTGCTGCGGCAGGAGAACCAAGGCCTGACCAAATCGCTCAACACGGCGATCGCCGCCGCGCGAGGTAAGTACCTGGCGCGAATGGATGGCGACGACATCTGTCTGCCAGAGCGATTCGCCAAGCAAGTGGCGTTTCTAGATTCGCATCCTGAGGTCGCGCTCGTCGGCACGGGCATGCATAGCATCGACGCCAGTGGCGATCGACTCGGCACGCGGCGCCTAGAGAGTGACCACGCCAAGCTCGACGCGGCCCATATGCTCGGCGGCTCGTCGCTCGTGCATCCTTCGATCATGGTCCGAGCAGCAGCGATGGCCCAGATTGGCGGCTACGCCGAGCAGTATCGGACATCGCAGGATCTCGATCTATTTTTACGACTCGCGGAGGTAGGTACACTCACCAACCTTACCGAACCGTTGCTGCTCTACCGGTGGCATGACGACAACATCAGCGTCCGCAAAGCGGATCAGCAAGATCGCGATGTCACGGCCATTGTAGCGGCGGCGCATCGGCGACGAGGACTTGATCCCCCGCGAAGCATGCCGAGAGCACGCTGGCAGTTTCGCCGAGTGATGGCCCTCAAGTACCGCCGTAGCGGCCAGCGCCGGCAAGCGGCCCGCTTCGCGTTGCAGGCGGTGCGTATGCGGCCGCTCGCCCCGCGTAGTTGGTACACCCTTTTCCGCACCCTCGCAGTCTGATCGCTGCCGTCTGTTGAGCTTTGTTTTATGGCTTCGATTTCGATCTTGCTACCGACGCACAACCGCGGAGAAATTCTCAAGCGGACGCTGGCGTGTATCGAGCGGTTGCACGTGCCCGATCATGTGCAAGCAGAGTTGGTGGTGGTCGCCAACAACTGCACCGACGATACGGTTGCCGTCACTCAGGAGGTGATCGACCGGTTGTCGTTCCCCGGCAAGGTGGCCGAGGAGTTCACGCCAGGCTTGAACGCTGCTCGCAATCGGGCGATGCATGAGTCGACCGGCGAGATTTGTGCATTGATTGACGACGACATCGCCTTCGAGCCGATGTGGCTTGCTGAGATCGTTGAATTCTTCGAGACCAGCCCTGCCGACATGGCGAGCGGCCGGGTGCGGTTGTGGTGGGAAGTGGTCGAGCGGCCCGACTGGTTCACACCGAATCTGGACAACCTGCTAAGCCGAACCGATCGCGGGGAGTCGCCCGAAGAATTGTTTAAACACTCAGGAATCGTCGGCGCCAACTTTTGGTTCAAGCGAAGCGTGTGGGACAAGATTGGCGAGTTCCGACTCGATCTCGACCGCGTTGGCTCGGCGAAACTGGGGGGCGGCGACAGCGATTTTGTCGACCGTGCCCTCCGCGCGGGCTTTCGCGTTTTCTACACGCCCAAGGGCGAAATCCTGCATTGGGTAGCTCCGGGACGCATCGAGCACGACTATTTGTTGGGCGTCGCCGAAGGTTCTGCCCGCGGGCGGGTGAGGATGAAACCGCCGCAGAGCGTGTGGAAATGGTTCCGGACTTACGTCGGTCACAAATATCTGCTACTGGTCTACGGCGCCAAGGCGTTGCTAGTCCGCGCGACGAAGGGACCCAATGCCGCGTTGACCTATCGCACACGCGCTGCCGCAGGTTGGGGTGGCTTGCTTGGCTTGGTCGATCGCTTGCGGGGGCGGTCGCAAGGGTGAACCACGCGGACGCCGAGCTTCCGTCAGCTTCGACTACGAGCGTCGACATCGTCCCATTCGATAAGCCCCTCGGCTGGGTCGAGGCCTAGCCGCTCCCGCAGGCGTCGCGTGAGATTGGCGCCGAAGTTATTCGTAGCGTGAAAGCGAACCAGCTGGGTGCCCGACGCTGACGGCTGCCAAGACTGAGCGTCATCGATGGCATTGCGTAAGGCGCTGGCGAACGCCTCGGGTTGCCGCGTGGAAGCAATCGTGCCGAGATCGAACTGCGGGACAATCCGCTGAGCCCAGTAAAAAGGCGCCACGAGAACTGGTCGCCCCGCCGCCGCGGCTCGGAGTACGATGCTGGAAATGCCGACGTGGTCTTCGTACCCGATGTAAATCAGATCTGCCGCGGCGAGGCCTAGGTTTAATTCGTCGAGCGTGACGTACCGATCAATGGAAAAGACCCGCGATTGCTCAAGAAGCCAGCGGTAATCGCCCGCCAGGGCTTGGCGAACGGCGTCGTCTTGCCTGCCTACAAACAGCAAGCAAACATCGTCGTCCACGTCGCCACGTCCAAGGGCCTCGATGGCCGCTAGGCAGCCTTTCTTCACGTTGACCGCGCCCACCGTGCTGACGTACCGACGATCGCCTGGTATGCCAAGCTGCTCGCGAGCGGCCGACTTGGAGATTCCCTGATCGCCATCGACGGGATCGGGAAGCATCCGAACCTGCTCTCCGCCGAGCCATCTTCTCCACAGCTCGTATTCAATGACGTCGACGAAGTGGTAGCGTGTGAAATTCGCAGCCGTGAGCGACTGACGTTGGGCGAAGTTCTTGACCTTCGCGGCGAGACCTCTGGTCGGGTAAGCCAGTCGGCAGCGGTGACAGATGGCTTCGACTTCCACGTCGCCAGGCCAGGTGCGGCGGCCGGTCAGGTGGCGAAGGCCGAGGAAATGACCCACACCATCGCCCCAAGGCAGGTAGACATGATCGGGCTTGTGACGCTCGAGGGCTTCGCGAAGATGCCCCACCGCTTGTTTGGGAACGTGTTTGACGGATGCTGCCCGCCAGCGGTAGTTGCTGTCTAACTCAAAGTGCTTGGCCAATGGCGCCACGGTCAGCTTATACTCTTCTGAATCAGCCGCCTTGTCGGTCATCGCCAGGATGAACTCGATCGGCAGCGTAGAACACTCGCGGACAATCTGCGATGCATAGACCGCCCGGTGGCCCGCCATACTCGATTCAAACAGCAGCACTTTCATCGGCGAAATTTGGCTTCAAGACGGGCGGTGTGTTGCGATGTGCGGAGCGAGCAGTGTACCAGGAAGCGTCGCAATCAATTATGGCCCACAATGCGGGGGGCGATCACGCGCCGACGAAAAAACCGCTGCCTTGCCGTTTCTCATCCGGCAAGGCAGCGGTTAATTAGGTTTCGTTTTGCGAAGTTCGGCCTAACCGTGGCGTGCTACCGTGAGCCGGCCATCGCCTGTTGGACGGCTTCGCGGAGCTTCATCTTGTTGGAGTGCAGGTAGGCACAGTACATCCAAACGGAGCCGGGCGTGGCGCCGTCCAAGATGCCGGTCATGTTGGCGTAGATCTTGGAGAAGTCGCTCGAGCAGCTGTAGCTACCGATCATCAGCGAATCGTTCGCCTGGGCGACTGCTTTGATGGCCGCCGGGGGCAGGCGAGATTCTGACTGGGCGACGTAGGTCCAAGCACTGATGGCGTAAACGTACTTGCCGTTGTAGTAGCCCAGTTGCTTAAGGCCGAGGATCATCCGCGTCGTTTCGCCATCGGCTTCCCAAATCAACGTATAGAAGGGCTGACCGTTGTTGTCTTTGCGAGCCTTGTAGAACAGGTCGTCCGTGTTGTCGAGCAGATCAACCAGCTTAGCGTGAGCGTTTGCGCGGGCTTCGTCTTCGTCTTCCGACTGCGCCATTGCCGGTGCGGCGTAGTTCATGACGATCGCAAGCAGCAGTAGCGGTAGCATTCGACGGGTGAGAGTCTTCATAGGTGTCCCTTCTGGTTTTCGTGTCGAGAAAGTTATTGGAGAGTGGATAGAAAGCGGGTGGTTAGCAGTTGGTTACGCTTTGCGGGGCGGGACCACGATCACCAGTTCCGTGACGGTATCGCCATCAAACTGGGCCGCGATGCCGACGCCGCGGTAAAGGTGGTAGACGGTGTCAGGATCGTCGATGCTGGCGAACTCGACATCCCATTCGTCGCCGATCAGCGATTCGAGCTTCTTGCGAGTCATGCCAACAAATAGCGTTTCGGTATCGCCGCCGAGTCCAGGGCGAGAGAGCGTGATGGGTGGCGCCTCTTCCGATTCAAGGAACAACGCCAGCACTTCGCGACTGCCTAGAAAAGATAGCCCACGGCTGGGGTAGTGATAACGCTTGAGATTAGTGCCGGCGATGATCGGCACACTCGCCTGAGGGGCGCCGAGGGTCGCAAAGACATCGTCGCAAACCTGGGCGAGTCCCAGTAGCACGTCGCCGTCGAGCGACACCGAAGTAACGCGGCGCCAATCGGTGGTGGCGGGCTTTTTGAAGGCGACCATCTCTTTCGCCGATCGGCCAAGCTTATTGGCGAGTTGCTGGTATTGTTCATAAGCCAGCGGCCAGTAGGAACTCGCCCGGCTCATCGTCGAAAGGTACGACTCTAGCATCTCAAACGCCGAGGTCTGGTCGGCGGCACTGTTGGAGTTCACCAGTGCTTTTGCCTGCGTGTAGTCAAGCGCCGCCTGTAGGGGCGCCACCTGACGCTTTCCCTCTTTGCGAGCCGCCACTTCCAAGGCTTCGGTAACTTGGGCGAGCAGGGCATCGTCCATCCCGCGGCCAGCGCCGGCATTGATCAGCAGGGCGGCTCGCTCGAGTGGTTCGAGACTGGCTCCGCCGCCCGGTTCGTTGAGGGCTTTGAATACGGCGCTAAAGTACTTCTCGGCTTCGCCCACTTGCTTGCCAGCGGGGTGAATCAGATGCGCGACTGCCAGGTTCGCCTGCACCAGCAGCATGTCGTCATCGATGTTCAGACGCTCCTTGAGTCGCAATGCTTCGCGAAAGGCGCCGACTGCTTCGTACCAAAGGTCTTCATCAACGCCGCGGATCTTCGCATCGAGCGATCCGGGGCGCTGGTAAAAACCACCGACGACCAAGTGACCAATGTCGAACGACCGTAGATCGTCTTCTTCCAGGGCGTCGGCATACTGCATTAGCAAGGCATAGCCCAAGTTGGCCCATGCTTCGTAGCATTCGGGAAACTCGTCAATGACACGGCGAAAGCAAAACTCGGCGTGCAGGTAGTTTTCCGTTTGCAGGAACAGGACGCCATTGCGAAAGGCGACCATCGATCGCCACAACTCTTCCTGCACGGCGTCTTGCTGTAGCTGGACGGCGCGGGCTTCCCAAGCGGGGTGAGTGCTCGACAGGCCGACGAAGTGGCAGTAGTAGGAGCCATTCTCCGGAGCGGCCATCGCCAACAGATTCTTGCGAATGCCGCGATGCGAGTAGCCTGCTTTGAGGGCGACTTGCATTCCAAACAGGTCGGCTTGGAGTTCGTCCTCCCGGTCGGCGGCGTAGACAGCCGTGGCGGCGCCATACTCGCCAAACTCTTCCATCCGCTCACGGCCTCGCTTGAGGTGCGAGAAATAGACGTGGCCCAACTCATGCCCGACGGTAAAGGCGAGCACGTCTTCGTCAAAGTTGGCGATCCGCTCAATCAGCCCACGATTGATCGTGATCATCGGCACAACACCTTCTTCGGTCTGCTTCTCCGACGCAAAGGCATTGATCTCGTCGCTATCGGCCACGTTGAGCAGTGGCGGCCAAATTGGCCACTCTTCAGGCTGATCGGTGACGGCGATCAAGCGATCGAAAATCGATTGCACTAAATCGCGATGACGATCGGTGACTTCCCCCCTGGCGGGCGTGACGCAGGCCAGCATCGCGAAGGCAAGCGTGCCGAGCAGACAGCGGCGGGCGGTGATAGGCGACATCGGTAGGCTCCGGTAAGTTGCGGTGACGAACGATCGGGGCAGGGCGAAAGCATGCGGCCGATAGGGCCGCGTGTGCTCAGTTGCCCGGCCGCAAAAATTCGTCGGCGCCGATTTTTCCGAGGCTGCTAGTCGTCGCGCCTAGCGAGCGGTCGCTTCCGCCATCGCTCTCTAGCTTGCCATACGCATTGATGTTGGTGGGCTTGAGGCCCGCAAAGGCATCGTCGCTGAGGCTTTGCTTCTCGACACTGTCTGCAGTCAGCCCTGCCTTGGCAGGCGTGATGGCCGACGTGATGCGTGACGGCTCGGCGGTCAGCATCTTGTTGTCGGACGACGTTGCAAGCCACTTGCCCGATTGGCCGCTGGCGAGCCGCTCCTCGGCGCCGGTGGCAATCTGGCCCTGATCGGCAGCCTTGCTCGGCTCGACCTGGACGTCGAACGCTTGGCCTC
>JBCDCL010000032.1:0-12500 GCA_039182175.1 Planctomycetota bacterium | reverse complement strand
TTGGTTGAGCCAATCGTGGACGAAACCCCAGGCGAAACCAGAGTCGGTGCGTTGGAACAGGCCGACGGTTGTGAAACTCTGGAAGCGACCTGTTCCTTCGCCCTGCAACTCGTAGACACGCACTGCATTGTCAGCCGCGACGATCCCTTGGCCAAATTGCACGCCGACGCCCCACTGTTTCACGAGCGGCAGGCCGAGATTGGCGTTCACCTGACCACCTAAGTTGGCGTTGACGCCAAAGTCTTGTGGTTGCTTGGAACCATCGATGCCGCCAAAGATGGTTAGCTCGTCGTACCACGCCCGTTGATGTCGCGTCCTATCGCAACTTCGACAAGCGCTGTCTTCAAGGCAACTGACTAAAGCGATTTCGGCGTCACCAGGAACGGCGTCACCGGGAGACGCGGCGGCTAGGAGCGTCTGGCTGAACTCGTATTCGATGGGGCCGTAAGCAGACGTATTTGCGGCTTGTAACCAAGCACTGCAGCCAACAACGGAAACAACTGTCCAAGTGACTCCCAGCAATCGCATTGAACGTGTCATGACCGCCACTCCCGCCCAATCGTGCTCAACTCCTACAATTCACGCGTAATCATTGGTTCGACCCGTACGCATGGGTGGCTTTGCCGACGTCTCGCTCAGCAGGTTTGCAACCGTGGGGCAATTTTTGCGGATGAGGCAAGAAGCAATGCCGGCATAGACCCAGCGACGCAGATCGCGGTGACATGGGTGCCCGCTTTCGGGGCTCTTCGCTCGCGTTGTCGTCCGGCCTTCAATAGAGCCCGGCGGGCGTGAAATTCGCCTCAGATCCGCACTCACACGGCGAGGCGTTGGGCGTGCTCTGCCTCAGTAGGAATGCCTTCGTCGCCATCGCCCTGCGTGTCGCTATCGATCAGCCACATTCTCGCGTCGAGGAAAAGGGTGAAGAGCGTCGGCGCCAGCAAGAGTGTGAAAAGCGTTGAAACAAGCAGACCGCCTAATACGACGCTACCGATCCCGCGATAGAGCTCGCTTCCTGCTCCCGGGAACAATACCAGTGGCGCCAGACCCAGGACCGTGGTCATCGTTGTCATAAAAATCGGCCGGACCCGCGTGCGGACCGACTCTAGGACGGCGTCGCGGGCGCCGTACGCTTCGTTGCGGATCAGGTTCAATGCCTGGTGGACAATCAGAATCGGATTGTTCACGACGGTGCCGATCAAGATGACGAATCCCAGCATCGTAAGCACATCGAGGGCTTGAACGGTGAATAAATTAAGTAGCCACAGACCGATTACGCCGCCCGCGGCGCCAAGCGGGACCGTGAGAATGATCACCAGTGGGTAGAGCCACGACTCAAAGAGCGCTGCCATCAGCAGGTAGGTAATCAAGATGGCCAGCAGGACGTTCCAACGCAGAGCCTGCCAAGTCTCAGCGAGTTCGTCAGCCGTGCCGGCGAAGTTGAGCGAGTAGCTGGGGCCGAGCAGGCCCGTCTGCTGCATCGCAGGGACTACTTTATCTTGCACCGTCTGCAAGGCTGCCTCGAGCGCGATCTCTCGCGGTGGCGAAACCTCGATCGTAATCGCGCGAACACGTTCGCGATGGTTGATCTGCTCGGGTCCGCTGGCGAGCTTAAGCTCGGCCAAGGCATTGAGCGGCACTAGCTGTCCGAGCGGCGTGGCGACGGGAACCGCTCCAATGAGCTGGGTCCGCTCCGTGTAGCGATTCTCACCGATGACGGTCAGGTCGATCTTTTGACCTTCTAGGAAGTAGTCGCCCACGTAGGCCCCATCGACAAGCGCGTCGACGGTGAAGCCGATGTCGGCGGCATTCATTTGCATGTCCGCCGCCTGGAATAGCTTCGGCTCGACATGCACTTCGGGACTTGAGAGATCGAGCGATGGAACTGGTCGGGCTTGGGCGCCGGGAAGATGCTCGGAGACGGCGCCGAGGGCGACGCCGCCGAGTTTGACGAGGGTCTCAACATTGGGGCCGGTGATTTCAATATCGATCGTCCGCCCTGCGGAGAGACCATCCTCAAACAGGCTTGACTGCTTGGCGACGAGGAAGGCCCCGGGAAGCTTGCTTGCCACGGCCGAGACCACCGGCACCAGTTCGCCGGAGCGGAGGGGGTCGAGTGCTCGGACGCCCAGGAAGACGCTCTTACCGCGAACAACGAAGAAGAAGTCGCCAATCGCAGGGCCGTCGATTTTGGATCCGGATACGTCCGACGGGTCAAAATCCCAGAGTGGCTGTAGTTCGCGTTCGACCGTTTCGCCAAGAGTCATCAGGTGGTCGACGTTGTAGCCCGGCGGCGGGACAACGATGCCGAACACGAGATTACGATTACCGGTGGGCAGGTACTCCACCCGCGGCCACAACGCCCAGCTAGAGAGCACCGCTATGCCGACCATCGCGGCCACGGCAGCAATGCGGCGGACGACGCCACCCTGAATCCAGGCATTCAGGCCAACGATTGATCGAGTAACTGCCTCGCCGCCACGGTGAAGTACGCCGGTCGGGGCGACAGGCACTGCCGGCTCATCCGTGCCCTCGTCGACTCTGTTGCGAAACAGACGCGCCGACGCCGTCGGGATCACCACCACCGAAACAATGAGTGAAATACCGACCGCAGCACTAATCGCGAGGGCGATATCGCGAAAGAGCTGGCCGGCTTGTTCTTCGACAAAGATCACGGGCAGGAAGACCGCAATCGTCGTTAGCGTCGAGGACAGAACCGCTCCCGCGACCTCTTGCGTTCCACGAATGGCAGCAGCAAAAGGTGGCTCGCCAAGGGAGCGGCGGCGATAGATGTTTTCCAGCACGACGACCGCATTGTCGACCAACATGCCAACCGCAAATGCGAGTCCTGCAAGGCTTACCACGTTGAGCGATCGGCCCAAACCACCAAGGATGAGAAACGTACCGATGATGCTAGTTGGTATCGCAAGACCGACCACAAGCGCTCCGCTCGCATACCAGAATCCGGCGAAGAAGATGACCGCCAGGCATGCCGCGAACCACCACGACGAGACGTAAACGGCAAGCAACGCCGCTGAAAGAATCAGCGGTGCGAGCATAAGCGTGCGGGCGCCAAAATGCAGAAAGGCCATCAGAACGAGCATCGTCAGGGCGCCACCAACGAAGATATTGTTCCGCACGAGGTTGACCGACGAGTCGATGTATTCCGTTTCGTCATAAACCTGCGTCAGCAGCAAGCCACGCGGACCAAGCACGTCTTTATTCAGGTACTCGTTGACTTCGCGAAGCCCCGCCATCACGTCGAGAACATTAGCGCCCGTTTCGCGAATGCAATTCACCGCGATGCACGATTGACCGAATCGCCGAACAAGGCCATCGGGCTTCTTATAGTCAAGCCTGACTTCGGCAACATCGCGTACGTAGACGGGGGCGCCGTCCCGCACGGCAAGCAGTTGGTTCTCGACCTGCTCTGGAGAGCGAAACTCATTCAGCGTGCGAACCACCCAGCGACGCTTGCTTTCCCAAAAATCGCCAGCGGAGGTATCCCGATTCTGCCCTTGTAGGACGTTACGCACCTCGGTGAGCGTGACTTGCCGCGCGGCAAGTTTCTCGGGGTCGACCACCACCTGCAGTTCATCTTCAAGGCCGCCAAGCACATTGGATTGCGACACGCCCGATACACGTTCGAAGCGGGCCTCGATCTCGTCCTCGGCAAAACGCTTGAGCTGCGGAACGACCAAATCCTCGGGCGGCAGCAGGACTAACGCCTCCCGGCGACGCTCGGCAAGCCGTCGGATGCGAAGAAGCCGCAAGCCGATGTTCTCCGTGGCGATGATCTCGGCGACGTCAGCTTTCAGCCTGGGGTGCGACTGAGCAAATGCGTTCAGCTCGTCTTCGGTGGGCGGCGCCGGGCTGAGGATGAACCAAGCGATCGGGCGACTCGACGAGTTGGCGGTTGTGATAACCGGCTGATCGGCATCCTCTGGGTATTCGGGGACCTGCTGCAGCCGGCTATTGACCTTCAACAGCGCCTGGTTCATATCCTCGCCGACGTTGAACTCCATCGTGATGGTGCTTCGCGAGTCGGTGCTTTCGCTACTCAGTTTGCGAGCCCCTTCGACGCCCTTGAGCTGTTCCTCCTGCTCAACTGTGATTTCACGCTCTACTTCTTGCGGACTCGCACCAGGCCAACTGGTTTCGACGGTGATCGTTGGCGTTTGTACTTCGGGCGTCAGCTGCATCGGCATCCGCAACATCGCGATGCCACCAAACAGCGTCATCAGCAGTACGCCGACAGCGACCTTGATCGGATTGCGGACAAATCGGTCGACGATGTTCACGGATTCGTAACGCTGCGTGCTGGATTGATACGGGCTTGGCCTGCGGATGTGTCAGCAGCCCTCTGCATGCGGACCGGCTGTCCAGGGCGGAGACGCTCGTTGCCTTCGACGACCACAAGTTGGCCAGGCCGGATGCCGCCGGTGGCTTGAATTAAACTGCCGGACGATACGCCAAGTTGCACCGCGACAGGCGCCACCGTAGCGGGACTATTCCTCTCGCCACCTTGAATCACATACACGATTGGCTGGGCGCCACCAAGGACGACGGCATCTTTCGGCACCAGTGTCGCCACCGTCTCGCCACCGACTGGCAGCGTCACACGCGCGTACATGCCTGGCATCATGAGAGGGCCCGAATCCCTGATCTCATTATCGACGACAATCTTGATCGGAAATGTTCGCGACCGTGGATCGGCTTGGTTGACGATGGCTGCGATCTTGCCGGTGAAAGTCTTTCCGGGCAGCGCTGCGAGACCAACCGTCACCTCGTCACCTAGCCGTAGGAACGGGACGCTCTGTTCGACCACTTGAGCGACCACTTCTACCTGATCGATGGAGACAACTTCGGCGACGGGGTCGCCCTGCTTGACCCACATGCCGACTTCGGTGTACTCGGCAACCACGTAGCCCGCGAATCGAGAGATGATTGTGTGCTTTTTGATGCGATCCTTCAGTTGCTGCACAATCGCTCGCTGCACGGCGACTTCAGCCTCGGCCTGAGCAATGACTTCCCGGCGGGGACCGGCGACGGCCAACGCGTGCGCCGCTTTCGCTTCGAGGTAACTCTCCTGCGCCTCGGCGGCGAGGGCGATCGCCTCGTCCAGCTCATCAGCGCTGATGAACGATGCGTTGCGATCGAGCGACTCGGCTCGCTTCCGCCGGGCGACGGCAAACTCTTGTCTTGCCATAGCCGCCGACATGCGAGCCCTTGCCTGTTCAATTTCCTCCTGCCGACTGCCGTTACGAAGCTCGGCAAGTTTCTGCTTACGCAGGTCGAGTTCCGCCTCGGCGGCCGCCAACTCTAGTGAGATGGTCTCGGTCAACAACTGGGCGAGCGGCTGCATCGCCTTCACGCGATCGCCCTCTTCGACAGGAAAGCCGACGACACGGCCATCAACTGCGCTGCCCACCGTCGCCCGCTTGACGGCGTTCACGGTGCCAACGAAGTCCTGCGTCGCCTTGACGGTCTTCTCGACAACGGGCGCCACAACCACCAGTGGTGTCCGTCCTGGCTGCGCTACTGCATCGACGCCAAGGCATAGCGTGATCGCGACGATCTTACAGAGTGAGTTTGCGGGGTTCATGCTCATGCTTCCACCGGGTCCAACGCTCCGAGGTTCAATCGAACTCTCTCCAGCAATTTCTTGAGGTGCGTCTGGTCAGCCTTCGACAGGCCGGCGGTTGCCTGCTTTCGAACACGCCGGCCGCACTCGGCAATCTTTCGCCACTCGTCTTCTGCGCCCGGCAAGATGTGGACAAGTTTCTTGCGGGCGTCGAAATCGCAAGGGCGACGCTCGACCAGTCCCGCCTGCTCCATTCGATCGAGAACCCCGACCAGGTTTGACGGCTCGATGAGCATTTGCTCAGCAAGTTCTCGTTGCGACAGCGGCCCACGGGCGACCAGCCAGCCAAGGACCTGCGCCTGCCGAAAGGTAAGCCCCTGCGGCCCCAACTGCTGCTGGAACGAACGCATGTAGGCTTGGTGAGCCGTCGCCAGCCAAAAGCCGACGCTCTCTTCAAAATCGTATTTGAGCATAAGCATGCCGACAGGTGCTGAGTGATTAGTTATGATAATATCGAAATCGCGAATGACCAGATGCAAACGGGGGCTTTGCGTGGCGCAGCTCACCCAATTGGCTCCGCACGCGAGGGGTAGAAGAATCGCTGCGGGGCGTGAGCGTCTCGAATGCTCGCGAGAGAAGCAGGCGGTCCAAAGCCGATCAACCGGCCGGCTACCGCGGGCGAGAGGTTCCTATTTGGCGCGTTCACTGAGGCCGACGCATTGCCGATCGGCATTCGCCGGTGACGCTTCGCAAGGGCCGATCATCGAGGCTGTCGGCCGTCAGCAATCAGCGTCGCGACACGGGCGACTAGGTCGACGCCGTCGATCGGTTTGCTAACGAATTGATTACAGCCGGCATCGAGCGCCGCCTGTACCTCGTCGGCCGTCGCCCCGGCAGTCAATGCGATGATTGGCGCCGTGAAGCCCTCCTCGCGAATTGATCGCGTCGCCTCTCGTCCGTTCATTTCGGGCATCTGCATATCCATCAGGATGCACTGGTAGGGCTGCCCCTCGGCGTCGGCCGCGCGTACGGCGGCCACTGCCTGGGCGCCGTTCTCGGCCTCGTCGATCTTCGCCCCGGCAGCTTGGAGAAAATGTTTGCCCAGGAAACGAATGTCACGCGCGTCGTCGGCAATCAGCATGCGACCGGAGATCGCCGCCAGGGCGTCGCCACCCGTCGACCGCGGGCGGAGGTCGCTCGCCTTTGGCTCGATCATGCTGGCTCTCTCGGCCACAGCAGTGGGAAGCGTCAAAGTGAACGTGCTGCCGACGCCCTCTTCGCTCTCGACATCGATACCCCCGCCAAGCAGGCTTGCGAGCCGCCGACTAATGGCGAGCCCCAGCCCGGTGCCCTCGGTGCTCGCGATCCGACGATCATGCACCTGCGAGAAGGCGGCGAATAGCTTCGAGAGATTTTCTTCGGCAATTCCAATGCCGGTGTCGATCACACGGAACTGGATCTCACGGTCGGTCGCCGCGGTGACAACGCGGACATCACCGTTCGGCGAAAACTTGAGGGCGTTGCCGATCAGGTTTACCAGGATTTGTTCAACCCGGGAGCGATCACTCTTGATGTATTCGGGGACGAGCCCCTCAAACTCAAACGCGAGCGGAACGCCGGTCGAGTCGCTGCGGTGGCGCATCAGTTCCGCCAAGTCGCCTAGCAACGGAAGCAGTTTGAACCTCGTCTTGCGTACCTGAAGCTTGCCTGCTTCAACTTTTGACAAATCGAGTATGTCGTTGATGATCCGCAGCAAAAAACGGCCATTGCGGATGATTGTCTCGACATGCTCGGCGTCGACCCTCTCGCCCGACTTGATGCTACGCAGGGCGATGTCGCTAAAGCCAAGAATCGCCGCCATGGGCGACCTGATCTCGTGCGACATATTCGTCAAGAAATTTGTCTTCGCTTTGCTCGCTTCCTCGGCAGCGCGACGTGCTCGTTCCAGATGCGTCTCTGTGTCTTTCCTAGCGGTGACATCGCTCATATAGAGAGCGACGCCGCCAGCGATCGGAAAGGCGCGGGCGTCGTACCAGCGATTCAGCTTCGGAGCCAAGTACTCGGTCGATTCCGCCTGCTTGGACTGCCGGACTCGGTTAAGGAGCCTCAGCAGCGGTCCCGTCGCGTCGGGGGCGAAGAGTTCTTGATAGCGGCTACCTTCGACCCGCACATCCAGGCTGTCGGCGAGGCGTTTTGCCGCCTGGTTCACCACCTGGGTGCGTCCCTCGTGGTCGAAGCTGATAAAGGCATCCTGCGTATTTTCAATAACCTCGGAAACGATGGACTGCGTTTCGGCGAGTTGCCGCTCCGTTCGCCGTCGTTCTGAAATGTCTTCGACAATCGAGATGCAACACTCAGGTTCGCCCGACTCGGAGCGTCGAAGCGATGTGGTCAGGTTGACCCAAACGATGTGCCCATCTTTGTGGAAGTACCGCTTCTCCATCGAGTAGCCAGCGATCTCCCCACGCATCAGCGGACCGAACTGTCGCAAGTCGGCATCGACATCTTCCGGGTGCGTCATGTCTTGGAAGGTGCGTTGCTTCAGTTCTTCGCGTGTGTAGCCAACGATATCGCATAGCTTGTCGTTCACTCTTAGCCACGCACCATCCATGCCAACGTGAGCGATGCCGACAGCGGCCGTCTCAAAGGTGCTGCGATACTCCGCCTCGCTTCGTTCGATGGTGTTGCGTGCTTCCACGCGATCTGTCACGTCACTCTGCACGCCAACGAAATGCGTGACTTCGCCCGCGTCATCCATGACAGGAGTAACGATCAACTCGTTGTAGAAGGGCGTCCCATCGCGGCGATAGTTGAGCAGCGTGACACGCCCTTCGCGGCGATTGCGGATGGCTTCGCGAATGACATCGACGTCTTCTTGGTTGGTTCCGGGTCCTTGCAAGAAGCGGCAATTGCGACCGAGGATTGCGTCGGCACTGAAGCCAGTCATTTTCTCGAAACCTGTATTCGAGTAGATGATTGGCATGTCATCCGCTTTCGCATCGACAACGATGATGCCATTGCTCGCCGAGTCGATGGCATGCGTTCTTAGCCGCAATTCTCGCTCTGCGGTTCGCAGTGCCGTGATGTCACCAATCGAGATTGCGGCGGATTGCACCTCGCGGCGGTTGTCGAGCACGGGTGTCACCCGAACGAAAAGAGTCTTTTGTTCGCCATCGATCGTCTCCTCCATCTCGCACGGCTCTGCGGAACCGTATCGGGCGAGCCGTCGCAGCATCGCTTCGCAGCGTTCGCAAAGCCCAACAGGCAGCGCATCGCAAAGATCAACTCGTTCGATTTCGGCATCGAAGTCCTTCCCGAACAAAAGTTCGGCGCCCCGATTCCAGGAGGTAATCTGGGCGTCGAGATTGACGCCGATGATGGCGTCGGTGCTATCCGACACAATCGAGGTGAGTTTACGGAGCCGGTCGGCCGTTTCCCGAACCTTGGTCAGATTCGTCAGGGTAATAATGAAACCCTGGCGGTCCTCGTAGGCGGCGATCCGGACAAGACACGGGGCGCCGGTCCGATCGGTCGCCTCGCGTTCGATCGGTCCACCATTTTCCCGAACTTCGGCGACCACTTCGAGGATCTCAAGCTCGCCGAGTTTGGGTACCAACTCAGGGAACGATCGCCCACTCACAGCCTCAGAGTTTAGCCGTAGCGCGTCCGCCGCCGCGTCCGTAATGCGGCGGACCAGCAGATTTTGGTCGAGTAGTACGATGCCGACGCTCGACCCTTGGAGAACCCCCTCCAGGTCGGCGGTGGTCTCCGACAGCAACTGCACACGCCGTTCGCTTTCGGCATTGGTCGATTGCAACTCTTCGTTGACACTGTGCAGCTCTTCGTTGGTGCTCTGCAGTTCTTCGTTGGTGCTGGTGAGTTCTTCGTTGCTCGACTGCAACTCTTCATTGGTTGTCTCAAGCTCTTCAATCGTCGCCTGCAGATTCTCGCGAGAGTAGTCAAGCTCCATCTCCAGCATGCGGACCCGTTCATCTCGGGCGGAGTCGGTCTCAGCGTTGGAGATCTGATCCGAAGGCTCGATCCGGCGCACAGTGCCCGCCGCTGCGGCGTCGTCATTGTCAACGGCCGTGCTCTCGGCGGCTTTCGGATGAGGCTCTGCCGGTTGATTGACTAGCGAATTAAACGTTACCAGGGTATGCGTCTCAGAAATGCTCGAATGATGCAGCGGAGAGACCGTGACCTCGATCGGTTCGCCATCGATCGACGCTCGCTCCGTTTCCGCTGTACTATCGTTCCGACGTTGTCTTTGCAGCGCGACCGATAGCGCGGCACGCAGCGGCTCGGCGACGATATCTTCGACGGTGCCGCGAAGCCGGCCGCTGGGCGTGCAGGTATATTTGGACAGATCTCCAAACAGTTGAAGCGGCTCGTAAGACTCATCCAGCAGGATGCTCGGCGGCGCGTAGCGTGCCATCAGCTGATCGTAGCTCAACACTAGGGCAGCCGACGGCGAGCGGCCCGGCCTCGGGAAAGCCAGGCCGCGGCTTGGCGCCGTAGGTCGCTTTCGAAGCTTTAGATCGAGCGGCAATCTTAGATCGCGTTCCTTTTGAAAGATCCGCATCTGTTTGTCGAGCGGAGCGAACGCCTCGGCCGCTTCGCCGGGCGTCTCGCTCGGCCCCAGCCACAGCACCCCGCGATCTCGCAAGGCGTGTGTAAACGAGTTGAGAACACGCTTCTGAGCCTCTTCTTGCAGGTAAATCAAGAGGTTGCGGCACGTCAGCAGATCGAGATTCGCGAACGGGGCGTCTTGCAAGACATCGTGCCGAGCAAAGACGATTGAGTTACGAATCTCGTCGACGAACTCGAAGCTATCGCTTCGCGAAGTCGTATATTTCGACCGATACTGCGGCGGAATTTCACTCAGGGCATCGAGGGGATAAACCCCGACCTGTGCGAAGCGAATCGCGTCGGGGTGGACGTCGGTCGCAAAAATTCGCAGCTCGACATCTGCTCCGTCGCGTTCTAGCTCATCGTGCAAGATCATGGCAACGGAGTAAGCCTCTTGCCCGGTCGCGCACCCCGCGATCCACGCACGGAACTCGCTGCCTTGCTTCTTGTTGCGAAGCGCAGGACGAATCGCCCGCGTCTGCAACCGTTGGTAGCCATCGGTGTCGCGGAAAAAGCGAGTCACTCCGATCAACAGATCGTCGGTCAAGTTGGCGACTTCGTTCGGGTCGTTGTCGAGCCGGGCGAGGTAGGTTCCGATGTCGTCCGAGTCGCTAAGCTGAATACGCCGCGAGAGGCGACGCATAAAGGTACCGCTCTTGTACTGGGTGAAGTCGATGGATGCCGACGAAGACAACACTTTGTAGATTGGCTCTAGGTCAGAACTTGCCAGCTCGGGCGATGTGTTCGAGATGATGTCGTCGATTGTTTGGCCCGCGGCGTAGGCGGACAGCATCTCTGCTATCTCGGTAATCGGCGCCGCGGCATGAACGGCCTGCGTCGCAATCGCGTTGAGGGGCATGCCGTCGAACTGCGATGTGTCTTCGTCCTGACAGAGAACAAGGCCGCCCGCCGCGCGGATCCGCTGAATCCCTTCACTTCCGTCTCTTCCCGTGCCTGAGAGCACCACACCGGCAATGCGAAAACCATCGCTATCGGCGAGGGTGTCGAAGAATCGATCGATGGGCAGATTGACTTCACCCTCGCCGGCACGCTCGATCAATCGTAGCTGCCCGCCATCGAACACGAGGTGACGATCGGGCGGCAATACGTAAACCGTGTTCGGCTCCGGCTTGGCAGGGTCGTGCAGTTGCAGCACCGGCATCTTCGTACGCCGACCAAGCAGCTCCGCCATGTGGCTGGGGTAGTCAGGCGAAAGATGCTGGATGACGACGA
This sequence comes from Planctomycetota bacterium, assembly GCA_039182175.1. Classification (GTDB taxonomy): domain Bacteria; phylum Planctomycetota; class Planctomycetia; order Pirellulales; family Lacipirellulaceae; genus JBCCQL01. The sequence goes on along the minus strand of JBCDCL010000032.1, from coordinate 1,057 downwards.
ACGCCGCCCCTGTGTCGATAGGCAGCTGCTCAAAAAGGGTCTCCAAAGGCGCCAAGCCGCCAGCCGACGCCCCGATGCCAATCATAGCAGTCAGAGACTTTGCTTCGCTCCGTGTGACCGCGTCGTCGCTCGCGTTGCAGCGTTCGGATGTCGACTCGGCCATGACGTGGAGCTCTGTCCCACGACAGAGGCTAACGGGAGATAGAGATCCCGTCCGTAAAGGGTCGAGCGCCGGCTTCACAGAGGCGACGCACTAGCCCCATCGCGGGCCGGGGTAGCGCCTGCAGCCGCCTTGGGTGCAGTGATTATCAAACGACCGAATCGGCCGTTTTGCATCCATAAACTAGCGGTGAACGGCTCATCCCGTCAATCAGTCCATAGTAGTTTGCGGCAAAAATGCGTACGCGGCCCTGCTAGGGTTCGGCCAGACATCAAGGGGCTATCGATTAATCAACGGCAAGCCCGCGGTACCAATCAGCGTAGGGCGTATTCTTGACCAAGTGACGGTTGTAGTCCGGCGTGCCATCTTCCCACCAAACGGGCCCTCGCTCTCCAAGGGCGATCTTCGCAGCATCGACCGCTGTGCGGGCCTGTTTCCGTTCTTGCTCATCGGTCGCCAGTCCCACCAGCCGTCTTGCCATCATTAGTTCTTTGACGAGTTCGGCACGACGCTCCTCGCTGAGGATTGGGTTGCTCATCCGCCATAGCCGTCCCCGCACTACAAAGTACCGGCCATCCGGCGTGACGGGATGCTGCTGCTTGCCAACGGTCGAGGGGCGCTGATTCATAGAGTCGCGTGAACGGCAAATAGACGTGAGGTCCTATAAAATCGGCCGGCAAGCAAGCGCACGGTACGATATTCGCTGGACACCTGAGGGGAGTGAGCCAACAACGGTTAGGGATCTTTCGGACAAAAAAGAGGACCAGTATCAGGCAGAAACTCTGCGACCACAAAGCGTCCCCCGTCACGTTTGCTCGGCTTCCCTTAAGCTGCCTCCTGGCTATCTTCCCTTGTCACTCATAGCTTAGCGTTCGCTACAAAAGTGCTGTCCCTGCT
>JBCDCL010000031.1:0-12661 GCA_039182175.1 Planctomycetota bacterium | reverse complement strand
GTGGCCGATCCGCTCGCTCTTGAGACCCTGGATCACGGCCGTGGTGTCCACCACGGCGCCACGACTGGTGTTGATGATCATCACGCCCGGCTTCATCTGGTTGATCGCCCGCTTGTCGATCAAATGGTGCGTCTCTGGCGTGAGCGGGCAGTGGAGCGAGATGATGTCGGACTCGGCAAAGAGTCGATCGAGGCCGACGTACTCCATCCCAAGCTCCAGGCAGTCAGGATTCTCCTGCACATCGTAGCCTAGCAATTTGCAGCCGAAGCCCGAGATGACTTTGGCGAACACGGCGCCAATCTTACCGGTGCCAACGACGCCAACCGTCCGTTCGTTCAGGTCGAATCCAAGCAAGCCGTTGAGGGCGAAGTTGCCGTCGCGAACCCGGGTGTACGCCCGGTGGATCCGCCGATTGAGGGCCAGGATCAACGCCACGGTATGCTCCGCCACCGCGTTGGGCGAATAAGCCGGCACGCGGACAACCTTGATGCCCAGCTCTTTGGCTGCCGCCAGGTCGACATTGTTGTAACCAGCACACCGCAAGGCGACGATCTGCACGCCCTGCTCTTTTAATTGCTCTAGCACCGGGCGGTCGACCACGTCGTTAACAAAGACGCAAACCACGCCGGCGTCACTGGCCAGCCGCACCGTACTTTGGTCGAGCCGGGCTTCGAGGAACTCCAGTTCGTGCGAATGCTGCTCAGCCGCCGCCTGCAAAAACTCTTTGTCGTAGGGCTTGGTGCTAAAAGAAATAATCCGCACGGGTGACCTCCAGGTCGGCAAACGGCAGGTTTCTGGCAACGCGGTCTGAGGACCGTTGCTGGGTGTCCAGATTCTATGCCCGCAGTCGTATTCGTACACCGCCGCGTTGCCAGCAGACAGCTAAACGTGCAGATCATCTCAGGAACAACAGCAACAACAACGACCCCACGCGTAAACGGCCCGGAGGGCCGACGGCATGTAGCCAGGGGCGCGAGCCCCTGGATAAATCGGATGCCAATCAAAGAGCCCCAGCGGGGCGGCGGCAACGTGGGGGTTCGCATCGCCGTCGCCCCGCTGGGGCCCAACGGATTCATGCGGATGGTTAGGCAACCAGGGGCTTGCGCCCCTGGCTACATGCCGTCACCCCTACCGGGGTTTCGTTTGCCATGCCCGATACTCGCGACCAATTAACTACTCGCGGAGCGGTAGCTTTCTAGGGCTTGCTTGAAGACCCAGCGGCTGCCGTAGAGGGAGGCAGCGGTGGCGAAGGCGGCAAAGACAATCAAGCCCGCGTATTCGGGCCGGAGTGGTTTGGCCATGATGCGTGCCGGGACGTTGATCACCACCAGGATGGGAATCACGAAGGTAAAGACGCCCCGCAAGGCTTCGCCCAGAAAGCTGCCGCGATAAATCTCCATGGGGTAGCGGCTGAAGTTGGTGATGTAGAACCAAAAGTCGTACAGCGATTGATTCCGGCCGAGCCAAATGCTGGTGGCGGCCAAGGTGATCATCACGCTATAGAGAATCAGTACGCCAGCAACGATGTACATCGGATAGAGCACCACCGCCCACGGCGATGGCCCTGGGCCTTCGAGGTTCGCCATTGCATAGGCAAGCAGCAAGCCGGCGATGGCGAAGTTGCCAAGCGAACTCCAGCTCATCTTTCGCAAGGAGATCAGAAACTGCGTGTCGATCGGCTTTAGCAGGGCAAAGTCGAGCCCGCCGGTGCGAACCAGCTCGCTTAGCTCCTGGGCGTTGGGCATAAAGAACGCTTGCACTAGGCTATTGATAAACATCGTCGTGGCGATGAAGACGAAGAACTGATGCTTCTCCCACTCCGCAATGTTGACGCCACCGCCAGGACCAGAGATTTCTTCCGTGCCGGCCTCGAGCAAGCCAAACACCAACGCATAGAACCCCAGGTTCATCACCATCCAAGACATGCTGCTCAGCACTTCGATGATGAAGTTCGAACGGAACGTCATATCCCGAATCAGGCTGTTGCGAGCGAACGTGAGGAGGAGACGAGGATATCTGAATGCGGATTGCGGATTGCGGATTGCGGATTCCGTGGTGTTAGCTTCGCTCATGAGGATCACCTGTATCGCTTCTCAAAAACTCAAAGCAACGCTTGCGCGTCATTCCGCCTTCCGCCTTCCCCCCTCCGCCTTCCCCTCACTCCGCACTCCGCAATCCCAAATCCGCAATCGCTTAGCCGCCAAAGCCGCTGTATCTTTGGTAGCCGCGGTTCATGGCGACTCGGCTGATCAGGATGAACAGCAGGAGCCAGGCGAATTCGACCGCCAGGCCGATGGCGAGTTCTTGCCCCTCGATCTTGCCGAGGTAGACGCCCGCCGGGAAGTAGGCGAAGTAAGCCAGCGGTTGGTACTGGATCACGGTCATCATCCACTCGGGCAGCACGGTCGCTAGGAAAGAGAGCGGGAACATGTGGCCCGAGAAGAAGAAGTTAAACAACATGTAGACGAACAGCAGCGAACTGACTTCTAGAAACCAGAAGCCGATCATGCCGATCGAGGCTTCGAGGAAGAATCCCAGAGCGAATCCCATCACCAGCGAGGCGATAAACGCCAGCCAAGTGGTTGCGTCAGGCCACGGCGGGAAGTAGCTGCCACACAGGAAGAAGACCAACGCAAAGGGGCCAATCGCCACCGCGTAATAAACCAACTTGTGGGCGATCCGCGCGAGCAGCAAAAAGCCGAGCAAGTCGATTGGCTGGATGAGGAACTTCTTGATTTCGCCTTCGCGAATCTGTCGAGCAATGCCCGACGCCAACCCCGGCATACTGCTAAACGCCCGGGCGATGGTCGTCAGCAAGTAGTAAGCAATGACGTCGTCCCGCGAGAAGCCTTCGATACTGTCGACCGACACATACACGGCCGACCACAAAAAGACCTGCGTAATGATCGGCAGAAACCGCATCAACGTGCCCAGAGCAAAGTCGCCCCGATAAACGAGACGCTCTTCAAGGCAGATGCGGAGGATCGTCCACCAAGTCGCCAACGGTGACTGGTGACGGGTGATTAGTGATTGGTGAGTGGTGATTGGTCAGTCTCGTAGTTTTCGGCGTAACGAGTTTCGCAAGCCCATCAGCAGCTTCGCGACCGATTCGGTTTCTTTTCGAGCGTGTTCAAATTCAGAGCACGTGATGTATTCTCGTCTATCGGCGATGACAAATAAGGTACGGACTTCTGCCAACGATCCCTGAGCAATCGACAGGTGCCGCAAAAAGTCCTTGGTCGACTCGCGTCCTGCTCCCTCGGCTATATTCGCCGGCACGGAAACGGCTGCTCGTTGCAATTGACTCGTCAATCCAAATCGCTCGTCCGCTGGGAACCCCTGCGTCATCTCGTACACCAAATCGACTAAATCGATTGCTAATTGCCAAACCTGCAGATCCTCGTGGCTGGCCATGGAATGTCGCCCTCAACCAATCACCAATCACCAACCACTAATCACTAAACCGCTGCGGGGGTCACCTTGGCTTCTTCGTCGGAGACGCTGAACATTTCGGCGATGACTTCTTCGAGCGGGGGGTCTTCGACGCTGACGTCTTCGATGGCGTACTTGTCGAGCACGCCGGCGAGGACATCGGCGATGACGTTGCGTTCGACGCGGAGTTTTACCTTTGGCGGCTCGGCGTCGAGCACTTGGCCGAAGCGGGCGATGTCGGTTGGCGCCTGGCCGTCGGGCATGTCGGCTTCGGCCAGTTGCAGGGTGAGCACTTTGTGACCGCTAAAGCGATCGACGATGCCCGCCAGCGAACCGTCGTACATGATTTGGCCTTGGGCGATGATCACTACCCGCCGGCAGAGTGCGGCCACGTCTTTCATGTAGTGGCTGGTGAGCAAGATCGTCGTCTCGCGACGCTGCTGATACTCTTTGAGAAACTGCTGGATGTTGTGCTGGGCGACAACGTCGAGGCCGATGGTGGGTTCGTCGAGGAAGAGCACCTCGGGCGAGTGCAGCAGGGCGGCCGTAAGTTCCATCTTCATCCGCTCGCCAAGCGATAGCTCACGCACCGGCTGGTTGAGCAACCGCCGGACGTCGAGCAACTCGCCGAGTTCATCAACGGTGCGGTCGAACTCGTCGATCGGGATGCGGTAAATCTGCTGGTGCAGGCGGAACGACTCGGCGGCGGGTAGGTCCCACCAGAGTTGATTCTTTTGGCCCATCACCAGGGCGAAGCGGCGGCGGTACTCGTTGGCCCGCTCCCAAGGGGTGAAGCCCATGACGCGGGCCTCGCCGCCGGTGGGGCTGATGACGCCCGATAGCAGTTTGAGCGTAGTCGTTTTACCGGCGCCGTTAGGGCCCAGAAACGCGACGAATTCGCCTGCTTCGACATCCAAATCGATGCCCCGCACTGCCTCGACATCGCGGTACTCGCGGTCAAACAGCCCCGTCACGGAGGCCCACAGGCCCTCCTTTTTTTGGTAGACGCGGTACGACTTTTTCAGGTTGCGAAGCTCGATCAATGGCATGGGCATCGATTATACGTGGCGCCCACCCTAGCGGCGAGCGGCGCCCCGGCAGCGGATTGCGAGCCGTCTTGCTTTCGCCCTTTGCCCGCCCTTTCGCCTTTTGCCAGTCAGCGGCTATCGGTTATTCTTGAAGAGACAAGCTCGTCCCTCTCCTCCGCTGGAACCACCCCTATGTCGCTGCCGAGCATCAAGACTTCGCTACCCGTGATCCTGGTTTGCTGGGCGGTCGGCGCCGTGCTGGCGGGGCTAACGCCCCTGCTGGTCTACCCCGCGATGTGGCTAGCGGTTGCGGGAATTTGGTACGGCTTGAATTTGGCGGTCGGCCACAAGCAGGCCGCGAGCACCGAAAGCTAACGCCCCTCTGCGGCAGGCCTTCTCCATTCGCCTCCGCCCTGCCCTCTTGAACGTCCCATCGCCATGACGCTGCTCGACCGGTTAGAGAAGCGCTTTGGCGGCTATGCCCTTGAGAACAGCATGCTGTTTCTCATCGCGGGGCAGATTCTGGTATTCGGCGCCCAGGTTGTTCAAAACGATGGCGCCGGCGATCTGTTCGCCCGGCTCGAACTTGATCCGTCCAAAGTCTACGCGGGCGAAGTGTGGCGGCTGGTGACGTTCATGTTCCTGGCGCCACTGCGGCAGTCGCCGATCTTCGTGATCTTCTTTTGGTACTTGCTCTACATGATGAGCGGCGCCTTGGAGCAGGCGTGGAGTGTCTTCAAGTTCAACGTCTACTGCGGCTTGTCCTACTTTTCGACCGTCGCCGCCGCGTTTATTGCCGAGGAGATCGCCCCCGGCGCCGGCGTTGGCGTGGGAGACTATTTGTACGGCAGCGTCTTCTTCGCATTCGCTCGGCTGTTTCCTGATTACCAATTCATGCTGTTCTTCGTCTTGCCGGTAAAGGTGAAGTGGCTGGCGCTCATTCAATGGGTCTTCTACGGCTTGGCGTTCTCTGGCGCCGTGGCCACGGGGGATTGGTTCACGCTGCTCACGGTGACGGCTGCCGTGCTGAACTTCTTTCTCTTCTTCGGCGGCGACCTGTGGCGAGATGTCAAGCAAGGCCACCGGCGCCATCAGCACCGGGCCCGGACGCTCAAGGCAAAGCAGCGAATCAGCCACGAGTGCCGCGTTTGTGGACTAACGCGTGAGCAGGCGCCGCGGACGGCGTTCCGCTACTGCAGCAAGTGCGCCGGCCAGCAGTGCTACTGCCCCGACCATATCCACAACCACGAGCACGTGACCGCAGAGCCCGCCAGAGACGAAAGCGACGTCCGCTTGGCGGGCCAGTCAACCGTGGACAAATAGGCGAAGAAGTTGGACCGCAGAGGTCGCAGAGGTCGCGGAGCGGCGACTTTGCTGCGCGTCCTCTGCGAACTCCGCGGTAACTCTTTCGTCATGCCGCGTCGAGCGATGTCTTCCCGCTGCCGGCGGCGAGCGACTGGAGTCGATCGACTGTCCGCGTGGTGGCGCCCAGTTGGGTGGCGACAAACGCGCTAGCCCGCTCGCCAAGCTGCGTGGCAAACTCCAGATCGGTAAGAGAGCGGCGGACAAACGCGTCGAGGGCCTGTTCGTCGGCGACGACTGTGGCGGCATCGGCCGCGAGCAGGGCGGCGACGATGTCGCGGAAGTTGCGTGTATTGGGGCCAAAACAAGTCGCCACGCCGTAGGCGGCTGGTTCGATCATGTTCTGCCCGCCTCGGTCGCCAAAGCTACCGCCAACGAAGCCGATCTGGGCCGTGCCCCACCAGGCGCCGAGTTCGCCGACAGAATCGATGAGCAGAATTGCGGTTTGCGGATTGCGGATTGCGGATTCGTTTAACTTAGTCCGTCGCTGCCAAGGTATGCCGCTTTGGGTGAGTTGGGTGGCGACTTCGTCGAAGCGTTCGGGGTGGCGGGGGACGAGCACCAAGCGGAGGTTGGGGAATTCTTCTTGCAGCCGAGTGAAAACATTGATGCAGATTTGCTCTTCGGGCGCTTGGGTGCTGCCGGCGAGCCAGACGGTTTGCGACTCATCGAAGCCGGCAAGTTCTCGCAGCTCTGCGGTACGAGCGTTCTGCCGGTCAGTCTCGGCGCCGTCGTATTTGAGCGAGCCGGTGACCACCACTTGATTGGCGCCCAGCGCGCGAAACCGTTCGGCAGTCGCCTCATCTTGAGCGGCGATCAAGTCGCACTGCCCGAGCACCCGGCGAACAAGCTTGCCGACGCGGCAGTAACCGCGGAAACTGTTGTCGCTCAACCGGCCGTTGATGATGGCGACTTGGGCGCCGCTCACTTTGGCGCCGGCGATGAGGTTCGGCCACAGTTCGAGTTCGGCCAGCACCAGCAGGTTGGGCCGCACGCGCTGCATCGCTCGCCGGACGGCCCACGAGAAATCGAGCGGACAATAGAAAACTGCCAGTCCCCACTCCGACTCGGCGCCATACTTCTTCTGTGCCAAGTCGTAGCCCGTCTTGGTGGTGGTCGAAATCACCAGCTCCCAATCAGGCTGCCGCCGGCGAATCTCCCCGATCGTCGTCGCCAGCAAGTTGACCTCGCCAACACTCACCGCATGCAGCCAAACGCAAAACTTGTCACCCTCGCGTGTCGGCACCTGCCCTAAAAGTTTCTCGCGATACCCCTCGCGATACTTCCCCGTCCGCCACGCCTGCCAAGCAATCACCGGCGACAACGCGAACAGCACCACGGCGTAGCAAGCATCAAGTAGCCAGGCGAGAAGAGTTGGCATAGTGGGAGAATCCGTTCCCGGCAGCGTTTACAGTTCGATGCGACTCAAATCCATCGCAGCATGCACCACCACGAGTATTCGCACTTCTTCGTCGCCGTACACTTCGTAGATAATTCGATAATTGCCGTACAAGGTCATTCGCACGTCACGCGGCAACTTCTCCGGCAGCATGCCACCGGAGCGGGGATTCTTGCCAAGCATCTCGACACGCTCAATGATTCCTTCGAGCGTCTTTACCGCAGCGGCTGGACTACGCTCGGCGAGGAATGCATCGATTCTTTGCATCCAATCCAGAGCCGCTTCGCTCCAGACTATTTTTGCCACGACCGAATCCTCTTGACCGCCTCTTCGTGGCTAACGACTCGACCAGCGTCAACATCTGCTAAGCCGCGATCGATTGCCTTGTCGATCACCAGTTCGTTTAGCAGTTGCCGGTAGCTGCTGTCGGCCGGCTGGCTTTCGATAATGGCAATCATCCGCTCCTTGGCAGACGGATCCTTGGCAGACGGAGCTGTGGCCGCCGAGGTTGCCTCAGTAGATTTCGCATCAGTGGCCACGTTGTTTCTCCGCTAAAAGTTGCTCTCGTAATGCAATCTACTTTAATCACTCCGCATGTTCTTATGCGGCTCAACTACCCTGCCCCGCCCCCTTTGCCGCAGCATTGCTTGTACTTCCGGCCGCTGCCGCAGGGGCACGGATCGTTGCGGCGGACTTTGGGCTGGGTGTTGCGAATCGGGTCAAGCTTGGCGTCGGTCGGTTGATTCGAGTTGTCGATGCCTTGCTGACTCTGGCTGCCCGCTTGTTGGCGAGCGATGTCGGTGGCGCTCGGCCCTTCGTCGTGGCGAGCTTCGGTCTCGGTCCACGTGCTGCCGACAAAGCCTTCGTCAAGTTGCTCCATCTTGAAGATCAAGTCGGTGACGTAGGCGCCGGTCGAGTCCCACATCTGCTCGAACATCCGCATGCCTTCGCGCTTGTACTCGACCTTCGGATCGACCTGGGCATAGCCCCTGAGGCCGACGCTCGACCGCAAGTGGTCCATCGCCAGTAGGTGCTCTTTCCACGCACTGTCGACAATCTGTAGCAGCAGCGCCCGCTCCATCCGCCGCATCTCGGGGCGGAACTTGTCTTCAACCGCTTGCGAAACCTTTCGCTTCGCTTCTTCATAGCCGAGCTTGGCAAGCTCGTCCGACTTTAGCTCGGCGCCCGTATTCTCACGAAGCCAAGCCGCCAAGTCGTCCAGCTTGCCATTCATGCCGGTTACGGAACCGAGGGTCGGCCCCTCGCCGGTTGCAGTCCCGCCCGTCGCCTGTCCACCAGCGGCCTGCCCATCGGCAAACAATTGGTCGACCTTTTGGGCGGCCTCGGTCGCCACGGCATTGGCCTCGGCGTTAGCCTTCATGCTGGCTTCAACCAAGAGCTGGCGAACTTCGTCTCGCTGCTTGTTCTTGATGTCGTCGAGCGAGAGGCTGCTTTCTAGGCGCCGCTGTGCCCAGGCGATCAATCCTTCGCGATCGAGTTGGCCGGTCGTACCACTCCGGCTGCTACCGCCAAACCGCTGCATCGCGGCCATCACGGCATATTCACCTTCGCGATGGTCATACGCTTCGTGGCTTCGCTCGTGGGCCAGCGCGATAATCTCGGGCGGTTCTTTGTCGGTAACCTCGTCGGCGGTGAGTTCGATGCCAAACTTATCGCGCAACCATGCTCGGGCGGTGTCGAGATTGAAGTCGGGCTCCAGCGGCCGGGCACACGACGAGATATCAATCTTCGCCAAGGCTTTATGGGCCTCGTCGATCAGATACTCGTCCAACTGATCGCGGCCGATCTTCTTGCAATCACGATCGCGGAGGTTGAGGCCGTAGCGGGTGTTGGCCCACTTGGCGATGGCGCCCCAGTTCCACTCTTCCTCTTCGCCGGCTGGCAAATTCTCATCAATGGCGTCCAGCACCTGACCTTCGGCAGCGCGGGCCGCTTCGTCATGGGCTTGCTTCTCGGCTTCTTGGAACGTCATGCCGCGGAAGTCTCGCGGGTCGAGTTCCACGCCCAGCATGTTGCCCGCGGCGGCAGCGAAAGTCTCCACGCCGTAGTTCGCTTCGAGGAAGACAGCGAGCCGCTCATCGATCTGATCGGCAATCATCTCGGCGATCAGCTCACGCGTGTTCTCGCCATCGAGAATCCGCTGCCGGTAGCCGTAGACACGCTTTCGCTGCTCGTCCATGACCTCGTCGTATTCGAGCAGGTTTTTGCGAATCTCGAAGTTGCGTTCTTCGACCTTCTTCTGGGCGCCTTCGATCCGTCGGCTGACCATCTTCGACTCGATCGCCTCGCCCTCTTGCATGCCGAGACGCGTGAGCACGCTGCGGACCCATTCGCCAGCAAAGATCCGCATCAGGTCATCTTCGAGCGACAGATAAAACCGACTGCTGCCAGGGTCGCCTTGCCGGCCGCAACGGCCGCGTAACTGCAAGTCGATCCGGCGGGCTTCGTGCCGCTCGGTGCCGATGATGCACAACCCGCCCAGGCCTTTGATCTCTTGGCCTTGGGCTTTCATCTGGTGCTGCTGTTCGAACTTGCCGACCAACTCGTCCCACTCCTCGTTGGGTACGTCGAGCCGCGACTCGTACTTGTCATGCAACACGGCCCAGGCCATCGTCTCGGGGTTGCCGCCGAGGATGATGTCGGTACCACGGCCTGCCATGTTCGTGGCGATGGTCACGGCGCCCTTGCGACCCGCTTGGGCGACAATCTCTGCCTCGCGCTTGTGCTGCTTCGCGTTTAGCACCTCGTGCTTGACGCCACGACCGTCGAGCAGCCGGCCCAAGTGCTCCGACTTTTCAATCGACACCGTACCGACCAAGATCGGCCGGCCAGGGGATTGAATCGACTTGACCTTCGCGAGTGGGATCTCTTGCGAGTTCTTCTTGCCTTGCGGCTTGATGACGACGCGGTCGTCGGTCTCTTCAACCAGCTTGCCGATGTGCCACTCGCCGTCGGTGGTTTCAACGGTGGTATGCTTGTTGAGGCGTTCGATCTCGTCGGCGATGGCCTCGTACTTTTCCTTCTCGGTCCGGTAGATGACGTCGGCGCCTTCGTCCCGCTGCATCGGCTTGTTGGTCGGCACGCCGACGACGTCGAGCTGGTAGATCTTCCAAAACTCGCCCGCCTCGGTCAGTGCGGTACCGGTCATACCGCTTAGCTTTTGGTAAAGCTTGAAGAAGTTCTGTAGCGTGATCGTGGCGAGAGTCTGGTTCTCCTGCTTAATCGGCACGCCTTCTTTGGCTTCGACGGCTTGGTGCAGCCCGTCGGACCACTGGCGACCCTCCATCAGCCGGCCGGTAAAGTCGTCGACGATCACCACCTTGCCATCTTGCACGACGTAATTCACATCGCGTTTGTAGAGGTAGTGGGCTTTGAGCGAGTTGTCGATCAAGTGCGGCCACTGCATGTTGCCGGCCGTGTAGAAGCTCTCAACGCCCGCCAGTTTTTCAGCCGCGCGAACTCCATCGTCGGTCAGGTTGACCGAGTGTTCTTTCTCTTTGACTTCGAAGTGATCGTCCTTCTTCAAGCCGCGAGCCACTTTGTCCGCCCGCTGGTACTTGGTGATGTCGTCTTCAGCGGGGCCAGAAATGATGAGCGGTGTGCGTGCTTCGTCGATGAGGATGTTGTCAACCTCGTCGATGATGGCGTAATTCAGCCGGCCTTGGCTCTGCTGCATCTGCTTCGGGAAGCGATCGTCGTCGCGGGCCGCCATCCGCATATTGTCGCGCAGGTAGTCGAAGCCAAACTCGTTGTTGGTGCCGTAGGTGATGTCGCAGGCGTAGGCCTCTTGGCGTTCATCGGGCTCCATGCCGGAGTAGATGGCGCCGACGGTCAGACCGATGTTAGTAAACAGCGGGCCCATCCACTCCATGTCACGACGGGCGAGGTAGTCGTTCACGGTGATCACATGAACGCTACCCGCCAGCGCGTTCAAGTACGCCGGCAGCGTCGCGGTGAGCGTCTTGCCTTCGCCCGTGACCATCTCGGCGATGTTGCCCTCGTGCAGGATCATGCCGCCCATTAGCTGGACGTCGTAATGACGCATGCCCATATACCGCCGGCCAGCTTCGCGACAGACGGCGAACGCCTCGACCAGCAGGTCATCAAGCGTTTCGCCCTTTTCGAGCCGATCGCGGAACAGTTGGGTCTGCTCGCGTAGCTCGTCGTCCGACATCGCCTGGTACTTCGATTCCAAGGCGTTGATGGCGTCGACCTTGGGCTCCAGGCGTTTGAGGAACCGCGCATTGGCAGAGCCAAAAATGCCGGTCACCACGCGGGTCACGCCATCCAGCACACCATTGACCAAGGCGCTGAGGGTTTCCCAAATGCGTTCTAGAATTTCCATGTCTGTTCAAATCTGGCAGAGGACAGCTAGCAATCCACGGGCGCCGACCACGCCGCGGGGCCACGGCTTACGGTTGCCGCGGCTTGCTCCACTGCAACCGGGCTACTGGCAATCGGGCTACTGGCAATCGGGCGTGGCCAACGGGGCAAGGGCCAACCGCCGGTGCCCAATTCGCCGAGCATTTTCGACCGGGTGGTGCCTACGGGGTGATTAAGCCCAGCGGAGCAGCTTTGGCGCCGAGGGGGTTTGTGATCGCTTGAGAATGCGCGTAACTCTCACGCAGCAAAAAGTTTATTGCGATCGCCAAACTCGGTCAAGACTGCCTGACCAGCGCCAAACCTGCCAATTTGACACGCGCCGGAGCTGGAGCAAGATGCAGTGGTCGCGGTCCGCACGGGCGACCGGCGGCCGGTCACGAATCAGGGAACTGCTGACCGTGCGAGAAGCGCGGGCGACCGACAATCGCGATCCAAATTTCGCCGACGCAAAAGCTGCTGTGGTGACAGAAGCCAACAACGTTGGTTCGGCGCCTACCTCGACGCGGGCGATGCACTCTCAGCGTGTTCCGTCCACTCCTTTTCGCCTGTTCTTCAGACTTTCTCTTCGCCCGCCACCCACGGAAAGGGAGACGTTCGGATATACTGCTAAGCACTGTCTACCGGCTTGCCCCAGCTCTCCAACAGAAATGCCTGCCCCGATGATCCGCACCTTAGTTCCCTCCCTGCTGCTGGCCGCCGTGGCGGCTCTACCCGCCGCTGCCGGCCCGGTCACGTTCGACTGGGCGTTTGTCGGCAACCCGGGCAACGCCGGCGAGCTGTCTGGCGCCGGAGCCGGCGGGTTCGGCCGCGACGCGATCGTCGGCGCGGTCTCGTACAACTACGCGATCAGCAAGACCGAGGTCACGAACGCCCAGTACACGGCGTTCCTCAACGCGGTTGATCCGACCGGCGCCAACGGGGTTCTGCTCGCGGCCCGCTTGGGCAACGTACATGATGCCGTCAGCGTTGCCGGCTTGCAGTTCAATGCCGCCGAAGTTGCCCGCCATGTTTGAGTTGTAGAGCGCCAGCCCGTTGG
>JBCDCL010000030.1:0-12717 GCA_039182175.1 Planctomycetota bacterium | reverse complement strand
GCGAGCATTGTCCTCGGACTCGCAACTGGCTTCCACTTCGGCGACGACGGGCGTCGTCGGGCAGCTTGCCGCGAATGCATCGGCGCCCTTCGTCGAGGCAGCAAGTGCCGAGCAAAGGGCTTCGTCGGTCAGCGAGTCGCAGCTTTCGAGATCGAGTAGCGATGCGATGGCCGCGTTGGCGAACTCGATGCGACCGCGTGGATCGGTCACGGCGATGCCGTCGCGAAGGGCCTGCAGCACTTCGAGCGACTGCGACCCGCGACGGCGGTTTAATGCCTCGGCCAGCTTGCGATCGATCGAATCCTCTTCGTCTAATTCGTCGGGCGTGGCGTTGATTTGATCAACCAGCCGGTTCCACCCGGCGGCCGCGACGCCACTCTCTTGTATGCGTTCTAGTTGCACCGACTGGCCGTACGGCGTCTGTGCAACGTCGCGGAGGCGTTGGTCGATAGCGGCAAACGGTTGCGCCGTTTTTCGCAGCAGAAAGGCGCCGGCAATGACGCAGCCGAGTGGCAGTAGCACGGCCAGCGGAGCACTGTCGGCAACTTCGCTAACGACAACAAAGAAATCTGGCTCGACAACTCCCAGCCGCAGCGTGCCGTGCTTCTCCCCGTTCACCGACAGTGGCGTCCGGTATTCGCTCAGCATGCCATAGTAGGCGTCCTCGTAACGGATGCCATCGATGCTTCCCCAACGCAAATGACTACCCGAAGGTTCGACAACGGGCGAACCAATCAGAGGACGCGTCGTGTGAGCAAAGTAGCGGCCATCGTCGGCAACGATCGAGCAGAACGCCAGACTACCACGTGCATTCGCTTGTTCGATGAGATCTTGGCACCCCCGGCCGTGATTGCGGAGGAGATCCATTTCGACCGCCGCGGCAAGCTGCCCGAGCCGGGACAAGCAGTTGCTGGTCGCTCGGCTGCTGAGAACGCTTTGCACCGTCGTGAGGACGCCAATCGACAGCCAAGTGACGGCCAGCATGCAGAAGAAGAGGTAGTACGTGACTACCCTACGCGAAAATCCAGGCTTCCCCAGTTTGGTTGTCATGACCTGTCATCGCTTCCTCGCCGAAGGTCGGCCGGATGTTTATACAGCAGCGGCAAGTAATTTCTGTGCCAGGCGAGAAACTTCCATCGGGCTAAACGGTTTGCGAAGGATGTCCACCACCCCCAACTCCGCCACCAATCCATCGCGATCTAGCTCCATCGCCTTCGCTGTGAGCAACACCATTGGGGTATCGGCATGGTTGGGCAACTGGCGGGCGGCACGAATCAAATCGATTCCGCAAAGGCGTGGCATCTGTTGATCGGTGACCAGCAACCCGTAGGGAAACTCCTCTAGCTTCTCCAGGGCACTCTGCCCGTCGGTGGCGGTGTGAACCTTTAAGCCTGCTCGCTCGAGCGTGAACTGCGTCACACGCAAGAGAGCCGGGTTGTCTTCCGCCACCAATACCGTTTGCTCGTAGCAATCCATGACGTTGCTTCTGCCCGCTTCTTCGTGGTGCGTCTTGTGCCTGCAGCAAGCCGCGGACTATAGCTCGTCGTAGCTGACGCTATTGTCGCTTGCTGTGGTGCCGTTGAACGCACAGATGAAGCTTCCATCGTTGGTGCTAAATAGCCAACCAGTGGTCGGCACGGCGGCGCCGGTAGGATTGGCGGCCGTGCTTGGTACGACCAAGTTGTTTTGCGCGGGGCCTACGGGGCACGTTGGGAAGGCGCCACGAATGTAGGGCGTCAAGTCATCGTGAAAGTTGCCGGCGCCTGTGCCATCGCCGGTGCACGTTGGCAGTTCGCCATTGTTTTGTGCGGCGTAAAGCTCGATGGCGTCCCGAACGATCGCCAGCGTTTGACGGAGGCCGTTGTCGGTTGCTTCACCAGAGGTGCTGAACAACTTCGGCGCGGCTACTCCTGCCAAGATGCCCAGAATGAGGATCACAACCACAAGTTCAACGAGGGTGAAGGCGTGACGGGTTTTCATCGTGCTAATCCTGCAAGTAATGTTGCCCGGTTGGGCGAACCGTTTTGATGTGGAGGTTTCGTTGCCCCAATGACGCGCTTGGCAACGCCAAGCAGAAACCATCCCAACGCGTGTTCTTGTTTTCACCACGGCAGCCATAACGGGCCGCCGCATAAGGGGATTTGCCCCAAGCAAAGATAGAACACCAAAAAAGACATGCGTCCCGCGAACGCACATAACCGAAGAGAAGTTGGCAGCGTACGTAGCCGTTGAAATCCGTCTAACCGACAGATTTGGGATGGATTACCCGCATATGTACTGCAGTTAAACCCGGAACGCAGGCGAAGTGTGTCGAAGAGAGACCGGATAACTTCGGTAAATCGCCTGCTGCAGGACGCAGGCGGCGCTATAGCTTTGCTTCGACGGCGCCAAACCGGCGAGAGTCGCGGTTGTCGGCGATCCAATCCTCTCGCGTATAGCAGACGACCGAGGTATCGGTCTCTCGCACTTCTATCTTGGCGAGTGAGAAACCCATGTCGGTGATTTCGGAGAACAGCTCGAACGCCAGATTCTCCACCGTGGTCGGAGCGTCGAATCGCTTTAGTCGCAGCTCCTCGCCCGTACGCTGCATGTGATCGACCAGCGTCGCATAGAGCGGGTCGTGCGTGTTGATCAGCATGGAGTGATCGTAGTGCTGCTTGAGGAACGGTTCGACCTTGGCGTCGAAATCGCCAAAGAGGGTCGTCAATGCGCCGGTCCGTTCGACTTCAAAGAAGCAACGCAGCCCGTAGCGATGCCCGTGCAGATTACGGCATTTGTCGTCTAGCTGCTCGTTGCGGTGGGCTGCGTAGAACTTGTAGTCTTTTTGAATCAGCATGACGCATTCTTAAACAGAGGCGAAAAACAGAATAGGAATGCGATTCTCAGCACCCACGTCCTGCAGCAATCAGCGACATCACTTCTGCACGGCTGGCGGCATTCGTCTTGAAGCTGCCTCGCAGAGCGCTGGTTAGCGTCTCACTGCCGGGTTTTTTCACGCCGCGGATTGACATGCAGGAGTGCTCCGCCTGGACGACGACAGCCACCGCCGCCGTGTCGAGTTCTTCCTGGATCAGATCGGCAATCGTCTGCGTCATCCGTTCTTGTACCTGCGGACGACGAGCCACTTCGTCGACTACGCGTGCAAGCTTGCTCAGGCCCGTGACCCGTCCGTTCGGCAAATAACCAACGTGTGCCTTGCCTGTGAAAGGCAACAGATGGTGCTCGCACATGCTGGTGAAACTGATGTCCCGCACCAGGACAAGTTCGTCGTAGGTCTCGCTGAACGTGACGTGCAGATGGCGGCCAGGATCCGAGTGGAGGCCGGCGAACATCTCCTGATACATCTTCGCGACGCGGCGGGGCGTTTCGAGCAGTCCCTCGCGGTCGGGGTCTTCGCCAACGGCTGCTAGGATCTGCCGCACGGCATCCTTGATCGCCGGTAGGTCAACAGCGGGAGTTTGCAAATCGCGGTCGCTTGTCTGATCGAAGCCGTGGACACAATCAGCTTCTGCGTTGAGTCCATGTTGAACGTCAAATCCAGTCGCCACAGCTGCTCTCCGGTTATGGGGACGCTGATGCGACTAGTCGCAGCCAGCAAGGTGTTGGCATTGCCGCAGCACTATAGCCGGTCCGTCTCGCCCGACAATCGCGGAATGCACCGCTACTTAGCAAAAACGCCTCGGCTGCAATGCAGCCGAGGCGTGGTGGTTACACTCTTGCTTGGAGTCGATCAGGCTCCGCCGGCGTATTCCGCCTCGAAGAACTCCTTACTGTCGCCGATCGTCGGCTTAATGGTGCGGCCCCCTTCTTTCCAGTTGGCTGGACAGACTTCGCCATTTTTCTCGAAGTACTGCAACGCCTCGACCATTCGCACCGCTTCGTCAACACTGCGGCCGAGCGGCAGATCGTTCACCACTTGGTGGCGGACGATTCCTTCTTTGTCGATCAGGAAGAGTCCCCGCAGAGCAACTTCGTTGTCGAGCAGTACGTCGTACGACTCGGCGATCTTTTTGTTCAGGTCAGCAATGAGCGGGTAACTAATCCGGCCAATACCGCCCTGCTCCCGCGACATCTCACGCCATGCAAAGTGGGAGAAATGACTATCGACCGAGGCGCCGAGCACTTGAACGTTCAAGGCTTCGAATCGCTCGATGGCGTCGGAGAACGCGATGATCTCTGTCGGGCAGACGAAGGTGAAATCGAGTGGATAGAAAAACAGCAACACATACTTGCCGCGGTAGTGCGACAACTTCAGCTCAGTAAAGGTGCCGTCCGGCATCACTGCCTGGGCCGAGAAGTCGGGCGCCTCTTTTTGCACAAGAACACTCATAACACTTCCTCAGATAGACAACGACTATGGCGGGGCCGCTCGGCTTGCGAGCGGCATCAGGTGGGCTGTGGGGAGGGCGGTAGAACCAGCGCTTCAGCAGTCCACAGGCCGACTTCTACCGACTACTAATGTATAGGCAACCGAGCCTTGTATACAAGGCCCGCCGAGCTCAGACCTGCCACCCAGGGAGTTCGCAGCCAGCGGTCAATCGAAGAGGCTTCGCTCGCCGTCGTTATATCGAGCGACATATTGTTTGAGGCGAAGTTTCCGGGCTGCACTATCGGAACTCATGAAGCGGATTTTGCCAAAGATGGGCCGCTCGGGGCCCCACGCGCGGTCGTATCGGCCGAGCACCCAAAAGATGCCCGAGTAGCTATTCGGATTGCGGCCGTCGAGGGCGTATTTGTTGTTGAGCTCGACCATCACCTCCAGAGCATCGCGTGGAGATTCGGTCCATTCGAGGATCTTCTTGCCCCAGAGCATACGCATGTAATTGTGGATGCGGCCCTCGAGCACTAACTGCCGCTGGGCGGCGTTCCATAGCTCGTCATGCGTCTTGGCTTGCTCGAACTCCTCCAGCGAATAGATATGGTCGCGAGGATCGTCGGCATGCTCCGCAAGCGTTTCCTGTGCCCAGTCGGGTAGAGATTCGTACTGGTCGAAGTCATTGGTCAACGCGCAGCGGTTGTACCCCAGCTCTCGCCAGGTGATTAGCTCGTCGAGAAACGACTCAAAGTACTCGCTGCCGCCCCACCATCCGGATGAGCTGCCGCTTGTCTTGTCGCTCAGCTTATTGGGCGCCCAGCCGTCCTCGTCGGCCACGGCCGCGAAGACCTGGTGTGCCGAGATGTGGCCAAAATGCAGGTAGGCGGATAGCTCGCTCGCAGCATCCTCTTCCGGCTGATTGCGATTCTCGTAGTTGTCCAGCCGCTTCTTTACGAAGAGCTTCAGCCGCTCCTGGGCGGCTTCGCTACCACCTTTGTCTGGAGCCGGCTTTACGTCATGGTCGATCGGAAACTCATCCAAGTGGTCGATGGCATGGTCTAGATCGGCGATCGGCCACTGGTCGGTGAAGTTGTCGTATAACGGAAACGCACGTGGCAGGTCGATGCCCTCTAGCGAGTTCTCTGCAGGGGACTCCGCCAAGTGCGGCTTCAGATTCTTCTGCAGATGCCGCCGGAAATCGTAGGCACGCGAGAAGACACGATCCGTCTCACGCATCGGATAGATGCCGTTGGAGTCGATCAACTCGAACCGCACGGG
Organism: Planctomycetota bacterium; assembly: GCA_039182175.1. Classification (GTDB taxonomy): domain Bacteria; phylum Planctomycetota; class Planctomycetia; order Pirellulales; family Lacipirellulaceae; genus JBCCQL01. The sequence goes on along the minus strand of JBCDCL010000030.1, from coordinate 7,124 downwards.
AATCTGTCGCCTGGCTGCTCGCAGCATTGCAGGCAGGAAGAAGCACGGAAAATCGTCGCTTACGACGACGGCCGCTTTTTCCGCGAGTGCTTTGACCAAGCCCCGGCCGTCGCCAGGTTTCTGTTCGAGGTATGGGTAGTAGGTCACGCCCGCCCTGTCGAAATCGGCCGCGTTGTCCTGCATCCCTTCGATGATGAATTTGTGCAGCCGATCGCTCGCCCAGCGATAGTCGCACCGCAGTGCTTCGAGCACCACCAGCGGCAGGCCAAGTTCCTCTGACCAGTCGACCGCCCGATCAAGGCTGTAATTCCAGTGAGCCCTGCGGTTGGCGATCATCCAGTAAAGGACGAATTTGCCATCGGAATCAACCGGTTTGTCGCCGTAAACTCGAATTCGCGACTCGGGGACGTCACTATTCATGATGGCGAGAATGGCTTCTGAAATTGAGTCGAGAATTGCAAACGAGCGTCGCCTAACGGCGATCCACGTGACGTTACCACGCGTGGCACATGCGCAGCCGGTTGTGCCAGCCACTACCGCATGATTGCACTTCGAGGCAATTCGCCTAGCCAGGAGTTGCTAGGCGGGTTGCGGCCAGTGAGAGAAAAGAGCCAGCGGAGACATCGCGAGTCGGAAACGAATGAGCCCGAAGCCCGCAATGCGAAAAGCTGGGGATCAGGGACTTGAACCCCGACTAACGGAATCAGAATCCGTCGTGCTACCGATTACACCAATCCCCAATCGACTGCCGATGCGGCTCGTCTTCTGTGGAAAGGTAGGACGATCGAGGCCGGGAATCAAGTCCGCTCGGCGAGGGCTTGCTCGCGGCTGGCTGGCCGAAAGTCTTTGCTGCAACTCTTTTACACCGCAGCGGCGTGACGTAAGATGCATCGCTTCGGGGAGCCGCGGAGCTTCCTGCCTGCGACAACCGCCTGTTGTCATGCTATTGGGGGACTGCCGGCCGTGGCCTTCTTGACGATTGCCCAAGGCGTCGAGCCTGGGAAACGATTTGAACTGGATGCCGATCAGTCGATCATTGGTCGTAGCAGCGACTGCCAGGTGTCGCTCGATGTGGCGGCGGTCAGCCGGCGGCACGCGGCCCTCGTGCAGGATGCGGGGCGGTTCTTCGTCGAAGACCTCGGCAGCCGCAACGGTACGCTGGTCAACGGCCAAAAGATTGTCGACCGGACGCCACTCCGCGATGGCGATCGCATCCTGGTTTGCGACCAAGAGCTGGCGTTTCACCAAGAGCGTCCGCATGGGCTGCTCGGAGACACATCGCCAGGCGAGACCTCGACGCTCGCTCAGCTTGTATCTGACGAAGAAAATGGCGAACCCGCCAGCGTGATGGCGACGCTCGACCTGGGCGGTGGGTCGGCGTCTAGCTGGTCACTTTCGGCTAATCCGCAGGTGAAGCTCAACGCCCTGCTGGAGATCAGCAACAATCTAGCCCAAGCGGTTTCCGTTGAAGAGATTTTGCCCAAGGTGCTCGACAGCCTGTTCAAAATCTTCGTGCAGGCCGATCGCGGCTTTGTAGTAATGCGGCCCGATGACGACAAGCCGCTCGTGGTGGTCGAAGAGAAGGCTCGCAAGAAAGCCCAAGAAGAAAAGATGCGGATCAGCCGAACCATTGTCGAGAAGGCTATGGAATCTAAGCAGGCGATCCTGTCGGCCGACGCCGCCAGTGACGAGCGGTTCGGCATGGCTCAGAGCATTGCCGAGTTTCAGATTCGCTCGATGATCTGCGCTCCGATGATCAATAGCGATGACGAAGCGATTGGCGTTCTGCAGATCGATACGCTGAACCAACGAAGCCGTTTTACCGACGAAGATTTGGAAGTCTTAGCAGCGGTGGCGTCGCAAGCGGCGGTGGCGATCGACAATGCCCGGATGCACGAACAAGTGCTTTCCCAGCGAGCGTTGCAACGCGATCTCGAGCTTGCGAAGCGGATGCAGCGTGCGCTGCTGCCCTCCTCGCCGCCGGAAGCCTCGGGCTACTTCTTCTTTGACTATTACGAGTCGGCCCGGCAGGTCGGTGGTGATTATTACGACTACGTGCCGCTGTCGGGTGGCCGGTTTGGCGTGGTGGTTGGCGATGTCGCCGGCAAGGGCGTCTCGGCGGCGATCCTGATGGCCCGTCTGTCGAGTGACGTCCGCTTCTGCCTTGCGACAGAGCCTGACCTCGCGTCGGCGACGATGCAAATCAACCGACTGTTTGCTCGCCAAGACTGGGAAGACCGCTTCGTGACGATGATCATCGCCGTGATCGATCCCAATTCTAATGAGATGACGATGACCAACGCCGGTCACATGCCGCCCTTGCTACGAAACGCCGGTGGCGAAGTGAGCGAGTTGGCGGAAGAAATCGCGGGCTTGCCGCTAGGTGTGTACGAAGATTACGAATACGAATCGATCTCGCGAACGATCGAGCCCGGCGAGTTCCTGACGCTATTTACCGATGGCTTTAGCGAAGCGATGAACCGGGAGCGTGAACTCTACGGCATGGAACGCCTGGCGGCGGCAGTCGGCTCGGCAGGGCTGAGCGTCGGAGAGCTAGGCCAGCACATCTTGACCGACGTGCGAAAGTTCGTCGACGGCTACGATCAAAGCGACGACATGTGCCTCGCCTGCTTTGGCCGCGGAGAAGGTTAGATCGAGCGCCGTCACGCCGCGTCGTTTTCGAAGAAATTGTCGCCAAATGCTTCATCGAGAGCAGGCAGGTCGTTTGCTTCGGTTGTCTCTTCGTACGGGACAACATCATCGTCGAGCGGCGTTGCGGTCTCGGGCGTTGGCGAATCGGCCAGTGCCGCGTAGAGCAGCGTGTCGTTTTCCACGGGGGTGCTTGCTGGCTGTTCGATTAGTTCGCTTGCCGGCGACGCGATGACGCTCGTGGCGCCCAGCCCCGTGAAGCTCGCGACCAGCGGAGCCGACACGGCGCTGGCGGTCGCTTCAAAGCGGAAGCGTCCGACGCGGCCGCCGTTGAGGTCGACGTAATACATCGTGCCATCGGGGCCCATCGTCATCTCGACCACGGCGCCGACGCTACCCGACACAACCAACTGCTGAGCGACGGTGCCGTCGCCGTCCAGCCGGAGTGCCCGGATCGTTGGATCGCCAAAGTCGGTGAAGAAAACGGCGCCTTGGAACTCTTGCGGATAGATCTGGCCGGTGTAGAAATCGCCGATCACCATGGCGACTCCGCCGTTGGCGTGCGATCGCGAATACAGCGGCGGCGTGGCGTTGTTGTTGGCGTAGAAGGCGGCCGCTTCGGGCAGGTCGCGATAGCCGCCGGTCTGTAGATTTTGCCCGTCGCCACCTTCGTAGAATGGCCAGCCGAAGTTTTGACCGCGTCCGGCGTTGATCTCTTCCCAAGTGTTCCAACCAACATCGCTCACATACGGCTCGCCATCTGCGGGATTGATCGCCATGCGGAACGGATTCCGCAAGCCGTAGCTGTAGACCTTCGACCGATTACTGTCCGGATTGCTTGACTGGTAGAACGGATTGTCCGAGAGTCCGAGGCCCGTGTCGGGATCGATGCGTAAGACTTTGCCTGCCAGGTTGTCGAGATCCTGTACGCGGACGGTCCTCGGATCAACGCGGCCGAAGCTGGTGCCATCGCCATTGGTGATAAAGAGCGAACCATCCGTGCCGAACGCCAACGCGCCGATCGAGTGCGACCGGCTGTCGACCGGGATGCAATCGTTTACGCCTTGGCAGGATGGCGGCAAGTTGACGTTGTTGGTGCCGTCCTGGTTGGGGTTGCTAATGTTGCCCCACACACTATTCTCGCCGAGCAGAATTACTTCGCTCCCCGGCACGACGGTGCGGTAGCCGTTGTTGGCGTCGGCCGTCACGCGAATTAGCCGTGACACGCGATTGCCCGCCCCGTCGGGCCCAGCAAGGCCCGTACGGCCAATCGTTTCAGGCGGATCGTAGGTGTAAAGAAGGTAGACATACGGCTCGGCGGGGAAGTTGGGGTCGATCTCTAGGCCCAGCAACCCGCGATCTTGAATGTTGTTCACCTCGGCCCGCAGATCGATAAACGAGCCGGGCACAAGCTGTCCGTTCTCAAAGACACGGACAACGCCATTCTTTTGGGCAATGAACATCTGCCCGGTGGGAGCGAATTCGATCGCCGTTGGCGAGGACAGTCCGCTAACGATGGTTTCGCCCGAGAAGGTGCCGGAAGAGGGCGTTACCGGTTCGCTAAACAACTGCGAGGTGGGCACAACGCTGCGTGCCTGGCTGGCACTCGACCATTCGAGCACTGCGGACGCTTGGCCGCCAATTTCGTTGTACTCCATCCGTATGTCGTACTTCACGCCAGCGGTCAGCGTGATTTGCCCCGTGTGCGTCGTCGCTGCCTGGGCAATGAATTGATCGATGATCAGCACGTCGTTCACCCACAGCCGCACGCCATCGTCAGTTGTGGTTAGAAACGTATAGGTTTGCGAGTAAAGCGGTTCGATCTGCCCTGTCCAGCGGACGGCGAAATTGTTTGACGGAACGGTGCTGGCGGGTGAGCCGCTGCCCCAATTGAAGTTCACGTTTAGGTCGGTGCGCCTGAGTAGTAGGTCGTTGAACGTTGCGCCGGCAAAGTACTCGCCGAGTAGTCCATTGCCATCGCCCGTTGATGGTTGCTCGTCGTCAATGATCGAGACGGTCGTCGTACGCGGCTGGCCGGCGGTGGCGCCTGTGACGCGGTCGATGGCGACGTTGAACGTCTCTGTCCCTTCGCCCAAGCCATCGTTCAGAATGGTGATATCGATCGATCGCTGCGTCTGTCCGTCGGCGAAGGTGATGGTGCCTGACTGCGACACGTAGTCTTGCCCCGGCGTGGCGGTTGCAGGAACGGTTGTGTAATCGACCGTCGCCACGCCGTCGCTACCATCGGTCCGATTGAAGGTGACGGTGGCGATGCCGTCTGCTTCGCCGACGACGAACTGCGTCGCCCCAATGCCAATCACACCGGGGTCGCCCACTGGGGCGTTGAATTGGAAGTAACCGCCGCACTGCAGCAGTTCACTCTGCTTGAAGCCAGGTGCACAGCCGTTGGCCGCGGTCCAAGTGCCTGTTGAAAGCGTGTTGGCGGCCTCGGACTCAAAGACCACGCCGTCGAGCGTGATGCCATCGACCCGTAGGTTGCGATCGGCGCCCGTCGACGTCGTCCCGTCGTTGACGAAAGCGACCCGCACGCGATCGGCCGAGAGTGGCGCCGGGTGCTGGTAGACGTAGGTGATGAACTGGGCGCCGCTGTAGCTACCGCCGACGTTGTTCCAGCCCTGGACCGTCACGCTGTCGACCTGCAGTTCCATTCTTTCCTGGCCCGTAGCGCCGGCAGCGCGGATCTCGACAGCGCTGGCGTCGGCAGGTGCGTATTGGAAGAAACCATTACGGGCCAATAGTTCACTCTGCGTGAAGCCGGGCGCCCCATCGCCGCCGGGGACGAAACTACCAACGGACAGGGTGTTGGTGGCCTCGGATTCGTAGACGACGCCATCCAGCGTGATGCCATCGACGAGCAGATTACGATCGCCACCGCTAGCCGTTGTGCCGTCGTTCGTAAACGCAACGCGGACGCTGTTGGCGGCAAGCGGCTCGTCGTGCAGGTAGAAGAAGCTTTGGAACTGTCGGCTGGCGACGCTGCCGCCGACGTTGTTCCATGTCTCGACCGTGGCGCCGTTGATCTGTAGTTGGAGTTGTTCTTCGCCCGTGTTGCCGGCTGCGCGGACTTCGATCAGGTTTCCCGAAGAACTGGCGCCGTACTGGAAGTAGCCACCGCATGCCAAGAATTCGCTCTGCTTAAAGCCGGGAGCGCAGCCATCGACAGCGGAGAAGGTTCCCGTCGAGAAGACGCTGGCGGCTTCCGATTCGAAGAACTCGCCTGCGACGCGAATGCCATCGACCCGCAAGTTCCGGTCGGCGCCGTTGGAGGCGGCCCCATCATTCGTGAACGCCACTCGGACACGGTCTGCAGTGACGTCGGTAGGATGGGTGTAGCTGAGTGTCAGGAACTGCCCAGAGTAGTAGCCGCCGGCGACGTTGTCCCACGATTGGACCGTGACGCCATCGATTTGCAGCTCGACCCGTTCCTCGCCCGTGCTGCCGGCGGCCAGGATCTCGATCGGCGTGGCGGCCAGCAGGTTGCGATCTTCGAGCCGCTCGAATTTCGCCTTGCGAGCATTGGTTAGTGTGGGAGCAGTGTGGCTCTTGCGCCGCCGAAGGGCAGTTAGCGGGGACATGATCGTTTGACACGGATGCGATTAGCGACGCCAATCTCGCATTCGCTGTATCCGTACAGACCAGATTGGCAGTTCAGGAAACATGGGCAGGCTAGATCGTAAACTACGGCTAGCCGAACGGGAACCCGCTGTTTCCCGAATTTCGCGTCGCAGGAATCGCCCAATCACGGCGGCTTTCAGCCGCGTGGCAGGGGGATTTGCTCAGGCATCGCGGCATCGGAGGGCGATGCTGGCTCCACGGGAGTGGCGGCCGGCGGAGAAACGCCTGCCGCGGGCGGTGACGAGGGGCGAACGAACACCGGTTCCGCCGTCGGAAAAACGCCCGCACTTACCGGGTGGACCGGCAGGTGCATCGGCCCCGAGTAATGCGTCGGCATGACAGGCGGCCCCGCCGGGGAGAACGATTCATGAGGAAGGCTCGACATGGCCCCACAAAAACCATAACAGTTGGGTTGAGGCTTCACCGGATGGCTGGTGTAGCGAAAGCGGGTATCGATGACCTTGGACTTGCACGGGTTCACGAGAATCACGTCCGCGTGGTAGCCAGGACCGACGCCAAAGTTGAGCTGCTGCCGCAGGTTGCTCGGCATGTTGAAGGGCCAACCCGCTTCGGCAGTCGAGCTGCTAGCCAGCAGGCAGACGGCAGCGATCACCGATCCGGCCACGATGCGGGCCAGCTTGGGCGTTTGCACGGCGGTAAGAAACATCGCACTCATACCAACAGTTCCAACGGAGGCACGGCCGTCGCGAGACGTGCGAGGCACTATCGGTAAAAATCGTGCTGGCAGAGACACAGGCCGCAGCCAAGCTGGCAAGAAGCACGCAGCAGGGTTTCGCCAAGTGCGGCGTGCGACCGCTTTGACTTAGACTCTGCGGGCT
>JBCDCL010000029.1:0-12752 GCA_039182175.1 Planctomycetota bacterium | reverse complement strand
TAGAAGCAAAAAAGCGGGCCGGTTCGCTGATCAAACAGCCGGCCCGCTCTTTTGAAAATTCACCGCGGACGCCAGTCCAAGATCTCACCCAAGTTCTGGCAACCGCATTCACAAAAACGGACCACCGGCCCGTGCGTGAGAAGTATGCGCGCTCGGCCGTGGTCTTGCAAGACTAAGGATTCAAAATCATGGCCGACCTACACGCCGGATTCATCAACGATAACTGCGTCTACACTCCCGAACTCCTCAGCAAGATCACCGGACTGAGCGTCGATTGGTGGCGCGACAAAATCATGCACCACGGCATCGCCTACCGCAAAGTCGGCCGCGAGTATTTCGTCTCGGGGCTCTCGATCCGTCTGTGGGTCGAACGAGGCGAAACGGCTGACGTCACAAGCGAGGCCGCTTCGGCATGATTCACGTCGGCGTCCACAAGCCCGATGACCGCACGAACTATCAACTTGTTTGGCGTGACCCAAAGACAGGCCGGCAGAAACGAAAGTCGAGCGGCGAGCGGCGACGGCGGGACGCCGAGGAACGGGCTCGCGAATTCGAGCGGGAGCTTAACGCGGGGCTCAATCCTCGCTCGTGGCAGTCTTTTCGCGCGAAGTACCTCGAAGAGTACATCCCATCGCTTGCGATCAGTACTCGCAAAGAGTGGCGATCGATCGAGGGCCGGTTCCGTCGCGAAATGGATCCCGAGTTGGTCAGCGATGTCGATACGTCGATGCTCAGCACCTACGCGCAGCGGCTGCGGGATAGCGGTCTGGCGGAGGACACGATTGCCAAGCACCTGCGGACGATCCACGCCATGCTTGTCGAAGCGCGGCGGTGGAAGGTCATCGTCGCGACTCCCGAGATCACCATGCCCCAGCGGGCCAAAGGCGCGAAGCGGATGAAAGGCCGCCCTATACGCGCCGAGGACTTTGAGCGGATGCTCAAGGCAACGAGCGAGGTCGTTGGTTCGAAGGCGGCGCCCAGCTGGCGACATCTTCTCAGAGGCTTGTGGCTGTCAGGTTTCCGGCTGAACGAGGCTCTAGACTTTTGGTGGGACGATCCTTCGCGGATCTGCGTCTGGGATCTCGATGCCCGCCGCCCCACGATGGTGATCCACGCGGAACTTGAGAAGGGCAATCGGGACCGGCCTCACTTCCCGCTTACGCCCGACTTCGCCACGCTACTGCGTCGCACGCCAGAGGATGACCGAAGTGGTCCGGTGTTCGCTCCGAGGCTTCGCCGCGGCGGCCGCGTTACGCGATCGGAGACGACCGTCGGCAAGACGATATCCAAGATCGGTGAGGCCGCTGGGGTGATCGTCAAACAGACGCCGACGGCCAAAAAATCCGACGTCGCTAAGCCCAAGTTCGCCAGTGCTCACGACCTCCGCAGAGCGTTCGGAACGCGGTGGGCGTTGCGTGTTAAACCGTTGGTGCTCAAAGAGTTGATGCGGCACCAGTCGATCCAAACGACCGAAGAATTCTACGTCCAGCTAGAGAGCGAAGAGCTGGCCGATGCGATCTGGTCGGGGTGGGAGTCAGCAGGCCGTGACAAGCCGCGTGAACAGTTTTGTGAACATCCCTAAAATCCGACGTCGCTTAGCCATGGCTAATTCTGACTGCAACTCTAAGTTTCCAAAGAGCTTAACCACGAGAGGCGCCGGGCGGATTCGAACCGCCGATGTCGGATTTGCAATCCGATGCCTTAGCCACTTGGCCACGGCGCCAAAATCAGGTGTTGGGCATAGCTGACAACTCTGGCCATCGACTCTGGCCGCTGACTCTGGCCGCTGACTCTGGCCATTGACGAGCAGCCGCCGTCAAACCTGCTAGTTGATTCGACCGTTAAGGTCGACCCACTTGAAAAAAAGCTACGCAAAGAGCGGGCTCTGGTCAAGGGCGGTTGGCTTTGCCGTCCTGCCCTGCCCCACTTCTGTGCCGCCCGAAAAAGAACCATGGCCAAGCAAAACGGCTTTGCCTGGCCATGGTGAATCGTTTCTGATTGGCCGCTAGCAGCCGTTATTCGGCGGTGCCGGAGCCTTCGGCGGACTCGCCGCTGCCCTCTTCCGTCGAAGCCGTCTCGCCGCCTTCGTCCGTTGACTCAGCAGCGGGCTCGGCCGGAGCTGCGGGAGCCGGATCGCTCGAACTGCCGGCGTCGCAGCCTACGACGGCGCCAAGAAATAGGGCCGCACACAACGCGGTGAAAAACTTGCTCATAACGGGTCTCCTTATCTGATGAATGACAAACCTACTGATTCCACACCCAGCGAGCCGAGCCCGCCGGGACGTCCGCCTTGCCTCAGTCGCGTTGCCCTCGGCGGTGGCGCGAAACGGCCCAAGTCGCCGACAGTGATTCGCTGAACAACCACGAGTCTTGCGACTCGCGAAAGCGACCGCTGACGAAGTTTGCAAACTCCGGACGGCCTTCCGCATCGTAACACCGCAGGGAGCCGCTCGCCAATTGGCCAGGGAGAAAGTTTCTTGGAGACGTTTTGTCGCAGTGGCTGGGCGCCGCGGTACAGTTCGCCCAAACGGTAGAGTCGCTGGCTGTGGTATGGGTGGTTTGACGATCGTATGGGCTGATCGTTCTTGCTGGCGAGCCGGCACGACGGGCGCCGATGCAACCTTCGCGTGTCGCCAGAAGTAGGCAACGAGCAGTGGGCAAAAAGTCGAGTTCTGCCTAGCGATCTCAAACCGGGCGACTTCAACCTAGCGGGGCCCTTTCGGCGGCCTCACCCAAACGGAGTTGGGCTCATGCGATCGATCGCAATCACACTTACGGCGCTGCTCCTCTGCCTCGCGGCAGCCAACCAAGCGATAGCCCAGCGTGGCGGCGGCGCAGGCGAAGAACCGGCGCCCGATCAAGGCACATGGTTCGAGTCGCCCGACTATCCCGAGTCCGGCTACAACCCGTCGAGCTACGAGCAGCCGACGCCGCTGCAGATCATTCAGCAGAAGGCCCAACGACGCGCCATGGCCCGGATCCGTCGGATCGAAACGATGAATGCCTACGGCATGTCGAACTCGCGTCCCACGGCCAACGCGGCGCCGCTCACGGGCATGTATAGCCCAGCATGGCAAATGCCCGGCGGTCGGCCCTACGCCTGGTTCACCAACCGCGCGCCGCAGTACATCTTCTGGCGATAGCGACGCGAAGAGTCAAAGGTGAAATGTGAAGAGTGAAGGGCGAATCTTTCACTCTTCCCTCTTCACTCTTTCTAAACCGCTCCGTAAGCGAGCATCGCGTCGGCGACTTTCTTGAAGCCGGCAACGTTGGCGCCCTTCACATAGTTGACCGAATCGTCTTTCGAATCGGCGCCGTATTCGACGCACTTCTTGTGGATGTCGTTCATTATGCCTTGCAGTCGGGCGTTCACTTCGGAACGATCCCATGAGATTCGCAGTGCGTTTTGACTTTGCTCTAAGCCAGAGACCGCCACGCCACCGGCGTTGGCCGCTTTGCCGGGGGCGTACATGATGCCGGCATCGACGAACCTTCTGACGCCGGGTAGTTCCGTTGGCATGTTGGCGCCTTCGACGACGGCTTGAATGCCGTTGTCGACCAGCGTTTTTGCGTCGTCGCCGCTGATCTCATTTTGTGTTGCGCAGGGAAACGCAATGTCGGCTGGCACCGACCATGGCTTTTTATCTTCGTGGAACTCTGCTTTGTCGAACTCTTCCGCATACTCGCTTATGCGCCCGCGGCGGTTGTCCTTCAGATCCTTGATCCACTGAAGCTTTTCCCGGTCTATGCCGTCGGGATCGTGCACGAATCCGTCGGAGTCGCTCATCGTCAGCACCTTGGCGCCGAGATCGATTAGCTTTTCGGCCGTATACATAGCAACGTTGCCCGATCCCGAAATGAGGCACGTCTTGTCTTCGAGCATCTCGTCGCGATGGTTGAACATGTTTTGGCAAAAGTAGACGCAGCCGTAGCCGGTTGCTTCGGTGCGGACCTCGCTGCCGCCGTACGCCAGCCCCTTGCCTGTCAGGACGCCGGCATAGCGGTTTGCGAGGCGTTTGTACTGGCCGAACAGGTAGCTAATCTCGCGGGCGCCAACGCCGATATCGCCAGCGGGGACGTCCGTGTCTTCGCCAATGTGCCGATGCAGTTCGGTCATGAGCGAATGGCAGAATCGCATCACCTCGCGGCTGCTCTTGCCTTTAGGATTGAAGTTGGCGCCCCCCTTGGCGCCACCCATCGGCAGACCCGTCAGACTGTTCTTAAACGTCTGCTCAAAGCCCAGGAATTTCAGCACGCTCAGCGTCACCGACGGGTGGAAGCGTAAGCCTCCTTTGTACGGACCGATCGAGTTATTGAACTGCACACGAAACGCCCGGTTCGCGCGGATGTTGCCGTCGTCGTCTTCCCAAGTGACGCGGAAAATCAAAATCCGGTCGGGCTCGGTCATCCGCTCCAAGATCTCGGCTTTGTGATACTCGCCATGATCGAGATAAAACGGCATGACCGTTTCGACGAACTCCTGCACCGCTTGATGAAACTCCGGCTCGTTGGGGTTTCGCTTCTCGAGGCCTTGCATGAAGCAAGCGGTATCTTTGCAGTCGGTTTCAAACATAGTGCGAAGGGGGAAGGCGGAGGGCGGATTGATCCGAAGTCTTATGGTTGGTCAGCTAAGCCAGACGCTGGGCGGGCGGCCTTTTCTACCCTGAAGCGGATCCAGGGAGGATTGTGGTCTCTCCCAAGATAAGTGGCGTAAACCGTCAAATGATAGCCTCCGAAAAACTTCCTTCTTTGCCTAAAAGAGGCCGCAGGACTACCGAAAAAAGGGCCAGCGGAACTCAAGTGCCAAGTTTCGAACGGCGGCAGTTCCGGATGCTGTTCTGTCAGCTCCTCATTAATCGATTGAACAATTTCAAGAATGGCTGCTTCCCCTCCTGCATGCACCTCTACGGCTAACTTCCGTGCATACATGTGCAGTTCGCGCAGAGACTGATACCACGGCCGATCCCGGTTGCTCATTTCTAGCCTACTCATCGACAAAGATGACGTACCTTCCAGTGTGGCGATGCGAATTTTCACCAGTTGGGCTGGCAAGAGGTCTTCTTGAGGCTTTCGCTTTTCGTCGGCTGGCAGGTCTGCCAACAGTTTGGCTTCGTTGACGGCAAGATGCATGATCCACGTCACCTGATCGTCGCTCAGCTGCCCTCTTGCAACAGGCTCATCGGGGTGGTAACTGACGCCAGCACGGCAACTGCCATCGGCGTTGACAGACAGCACAAGCCATTTATTTGCTTTATTACCGCCAGGCGGAATATCGAACTCGAAAGCGAAGACTTCAGCTTTGCCATCCTGCGGAAGCCGAATCGCCTTGCGTTGTTCGTCTGACAATCCCGCGACTAGCTCTGCCGCGGGCGTTGGACGCACGTTGAACGGGTCATTCCGCATTAACTCTTCTACGGATTGCCCGCCAAACGACTGCTCATGGCTTACTTGAAGCAAAACTAGGCAAAGTATCGAAAGTAAACGCGGAGCTTTGTTCATAAGTTGAGTACGACACCAGCCAGACGGTAAGGTTTGAGCAATTTTCAGTCGTGCTGCGGAGTTCGAATGACTAAAAGACGTTCTTCGGTCATGTCGGCGATGGCGTAGCGGATACCTTCGCGGCCGAGGCCGCTGTCTTTGACGCCGCCGTAGGGCATATTGTCGACCCGCCAACTGGGGACGTCGCCAATCACCACGCCGCCGACGTGCAGCGTGTCCCATGCCTGTTGGATCTTGTACCAGTCGCGGGTAAAGATGCCGGCCTGGAGGCCAAACTTGCTGTCGTTCACTTGGGCGAGCGCCGCGTTGTAGTCGTCGTACTTGCTGAGCACGGCGACGGGGCCAAAGGCTTCTTCTGTGCAAACGTCTTCGCTCGGAGGCACGCATTCTAGCAGCGTTGCCTGGAGCATCGCCTTGTCGCGGTCGCCGCCACACAAAACTTTGCCACCGGCGGCGATGGCCGACTCGATCCAGCCGTGCAGTCGCTCTGCTTCGCCTTCGCTAATCATGGGGCCGATGAAGGTCTCCTCGTTCTTCGGATCACCGGCGACGAGCTCTTTGGTGGCCGCGACGAGTTTTTCCTTCACCTGATCGTAGATGTCGGCGTGGATCATAATCCGCTGCACGCCAATGCAGCTTTGGCCCGACTGGTAGAAGGCGCCGATGACTAGCCGGTCGATCGCATCGTCCAGGTCGGCTTCGCAAGTCACCCAACTCTTGTCGACTACGCAGGCAGCGTTGCCGCCGAGTTCGAGAATGACCGGCTTCTTACCCGCGTTGGCCTTAAGCTTCCAACCGACGCCCGGCGAACCGGTGAACGACAATAGTTTGAGCCGCTCGTCGGTGGTGAATAGGTCGGCCCCGTCGCGGCGGCATGGCAAGATGCTAAAGGCGCCGGTGGGCAGATCGGTCTCGGCTAGGATTTCGCCAATCACCAGGGCGCCGATCGGCGTCCGACTGGCGGGCTTCAGCACGAAGGGGCACCCAGCCGCCAGTGCCGGCGCCACTTTGTGGGCCGCCAGGTTGAGCGGGAAATTGAACGGCGAAATAAACGAGCACGGGCCGATCGGCACCCGCTGTACGAACCCGCGGTATCCTTTCGCCCGAGCCGAGATTTCCAGGTTGGGAATATCGCCATCGATTCGCACCGTCTCTTCGGCAGCAATGCGAAAGGTGTCGATCAGCCGGGAGACTTCACCCCGCGAATCCTTGATGGGCTTGCCCGCTTCGATGCAGAGGGCCATCGCCAACTCGTCGAATCGCTCCTCGAACCGATCGACGCAGTGCTGCAGCACCGCTTGCCGCTCGTAGGGTGGCATCACCCGCATCGGCTCCGTGGCGTCGACCGCCGCCGCGATCGCCCGGTCAATATCCGCCGCCGACGCCATCGCCACGCGGGTGGCCACCTCGCCGGTGTACTTGTCGGTCACCTCAAGATCGCTATTCGGCGACTCAGGCTTATTAGCGAGGTAGAAGGGGTAGGTTTCGTTTAGCATGAGAAGGATCGCTGAGCGGAGTAGCTTAAGTATTTACGGATGGACTCAAATGCTGGCAATGTGCACTCGAGTAGGCGAGGATGCTATACTTAGTGGACGAGCGCTAATTGCTGAAATGTTTGGCCAAGCGGGAGATATAGCTCGATGAACCACGCAGCGATGCTGGAAATTCTTGGCGCCAAGCCTTTCACCCCGTTTGAGATAATTACTTCGGGCGGGCAGGTGCATCGGATCGTGCATCCAGAGTTTACCGTTTTGACAAAAACGCGAGTCGTGATTGTTGATCCCGAAGCAGACCATTTTGTCGTGGTGCCACTACTTCACATCACGGAAGCTAGGTTTGCCTCGCAGGCAGAAGCGTAGCCTCCGTGCTACGAAATCGGCGGCTTCTAAACAACCGCCGCCATTTCTGGGATTTGTTCGTTGAGCAGCTTGTGGTTCTCTGAATAGTCAACCGGCGCGTCGATCAGGTGGACGCCGTCGGTGGTGAGGGCTTTTTGCAGCGTGGGGATGAACGACTCGGTCGACTCAACGCGGTGGCCGTGGGCGCCGTGGGCCTGGGCGAACTGAATCCAGTCGGGGTTGGTAAAGTCGAGGCCGTACCCCTGGAAGCCCATACCCGCTTGCTTCCATTTGATCATGCCGTAGGCACTGTCGTTGAGGATGAGCACCACGAGATTCATGTTGCGTTCGACAGCGGTTTGAAGCTCTTGAGCGTTCATGAAAAAGCCGCCATCGCCGCAGACGGCCATCACCTTGCGGTCGGGGTAGACCAAGCGGGCCGCCATCGCCGACGGCAGCCCGGCGCCCATCGTCGCCAGAGCATTGTCCAACAGCACGGTGTTGGGCTGCGTCGCGTGGTAGTTGCGGGCGAACCAGATTTTGTACATGCCATTGTCGAGCGCCAGGATGCCGTCGTCGGGCATCACTTGCTGTACGTCGGCCACCAAGCGTGGCGTCGTCATCGGGAAGCGGTCGTCGTCGGCGTGGGTCGCCTGTTCTTGCCGCAGTGCGCGGCGGATTTCGTAGAAGCGATCGAAGTCCCAGTCGTCACGCGGCCGGACATCGTTGCCGAGGCGCCAAATGCTGTTAGCGATGTCGCCCACGACCTCGACCTGCGGGAAGTAAACCGGATCGACCTCGGCCGAGGTGAAGTTGATGTGAATGACCTTTACGCCGCCGGCGGTCATAAAGAAGGGCGGCTTTTCAATAACGTCGTGGCCGACGTTAATGATCAGGTCGGCATGGTCAACAGCCCGGTGCAGAAAGTCATTGGCAGACAGAGCGGCATTGCCCAGGCACTGACGCTCGGTCTCGTCGACAACGCCTTTGCCCATTTGCGTGGCGAAGACAGGGATGCCGGTCTGCTGGGCGAACCGCCGCAAGGCGCGGCAGGTAAGTTTACGATTCGCCGCGGCGCCGATCAGCAGCAGCGGTCGCTTGGCGTCTTGGATAAGTTCAATCGCCTCGGCAATCGACTTCTCTTCTGCCACGGGCCGCCGAACATGACTAGCGGGCATCAGATGGGCGTCGGTCTGCTCGTCTGCAATGTCTTCCGGCAGTTCCAAATGAACAGCGCCAGGACGTTCTTCCTCCGCCAAGCGAAACGCTTCGCGGATTCGCGAAGGAATATTGTCCGACGAAACAATCTGCTTAGTGTACTTCGTCAGCGGCTGCATCATGTCGACAGTGTCGATGATCTGAAAATGCCCCTGCTTGCTGCTCTTGATCGGCTTCTGGCCGGTGATCATCAGCATGGGCATCGCGCCGAGTTGGGCGTAGGCCGCGGGCGTGACCAAGTTGGTCGCTCCGGGGCCAAGCGTCGACATGCAGACACCCGCCTTGCCGGTAAGCCGGCCATAAGTAGCCGCCATAAACCCGGCCGCCTGTTCATGCCGGGTGATGACCAGCTCGATGGTCGACCGCGATAGCGAATCCAAGAGATCGAGATTCTCTTCCCCCGGAATGCCAAAAATATACTCCACGCCCTCCGCTTCGAGGGCGCGAACAAACAGGTCAGAAGCTTTCATAGACGAGAGTGGGGAAGGCGGAGTGGTGGTGACTAGGATTGTTAACACCCTTCGTAGCCCCGGAGGGGCGAAGGCGTGTAGCCAGGCGGCGCTAGCCCCTGGTTCTATTGCATGTTGAATGTTTTAACGCCAAAGCCCCGGCGGGGCGACGGCGCTCGCTTTCACTTAAAAGCGGCCGTCGCCCCGCTGGGGCTATTCGCTTTGTTGTCATTTGCAAGACCAGGGGCTCGCGCCCCTGGCTACCTGCCGACAGCCCTCCGGGCTTCCCCACTCAGCCTTCCCCACTTTCTGCCTAGGTTGACAGCTTGAGCATACTCTTCAAGAACTTCGCCGCGAAGGGCGTCAGCTTTGTTCTGGCGTACAGGTCGCCTACTTTGCGGATGGCTTCGCCTTGCGTGGGATAGGGGTGAATGCTGTTTTGAATCTTGCCGAGGCCGACGCCGTTGGTCATGGCGATTGATAGCGAACCAATCATGTCGCCGGCATTTTCGGCAACGACCGTGGCGCCGACGATTTTGTCTGTCCCCTTGGCGACAAGGATTTTGACGAAGCCTTCAGTGGCGTCTTCCAGGATCGCTCGATCGACATGCTCGAGGTCTTGGCGAAAGGCGTCGACTTCGATGCCGTTGGCTTTGGCGTCTTTCTCCGTCAGGCCGACGTGCGCCAATTCGGGCGAGGTGTAGGTTGCCCAGGGGACGACCAAGTCGCTCGCCTTCTTCTTGCCGACGCCTAATGGCGTAAACAGAGCGTTGCCAACCACCGCTCGGGCCATGAAGTCGGCGGCGTGGGTGAATTTGTATTGCGAGCAAATGTCGCCCGCGGCGTAGATCTTGGGGTTGGTCGTTTGGAAATAGTCGTTCACTTTGACGCCAGCACGCTTTTCGTATTCGACGCCGACTTTCTCCAAGCCCAATCCATCCACGTTGGGCGCCCGACCGACGGCGACTAGCAGCTTGTCGACCGCAAAGTCGTAGCCGCCCTCGGTGGCGTCCGCCTTCATGCGAATTTGATCGCCTTCGGGCGAGAGTTGCACCGACCGGCCGTGGCCATAGATCTGCACGCCATCGCGGACCATTGCCTCTTGAACGATGCGGGCTGCGTCTTCGTCTTCGCGAGGTAGAACGTACGGTTGGGCGTTCACTAAATGAACGTCGCTGCCGAAGCGAGCGAACGACTGAGCCAACTCGCAGCCAATCGGCCCGGCCCCGATCACGCCAAGCGACGAGGGCAACTCCGTAAGCGAGAAGACCGACTCGTTGGTCAGATAGTCGACCGTATCGAGGCCGTTGATCGGGGGTGCGGCAGCGCGGGCGCCGGTGGCGATGACCGCTTTCTTGAACTTCAGCGGGGTGTCGCCCACCATCACGGTGTCGCTACTGGCGAAGGTCGCCGGGCCGATGAAGACTTCGACACCCTTCTCTTCGCTAAACTTCTTCGCCGAGTCGGCAGGACTAATGTCGGCACGCAGGCGGCGCATTCGCTCCATCACTTCGGCGAACTCGACGCGGTAGCCGCCATCGACGTGCACGCCAAAATCGTTGGCCCGCTTGATGGTGGCGGCGATGCGGGCGGCGCTAATCACCCCCTTGGACGGGACGCAGCCGACGTTCAAACAGTCGCCGCCCATTAGGTTGCGTTCAATCAAAGCGACCTTGGCGCCAAGCCCGGCAGCCACGGCGGCGGTCACCAAGCCGGCGGTGCCGGCGCCGATCACCACCAAATGGTACGGCCCGTCAGGCGTCGGGTTGGTCCACTGCGGGGGATGGACGTTGGCCTCGAGCCGCTGATTGTGCTCGTCGTACGGCAGCAGTTCGATTGGCTTCTCGGCCGCGTTGTCGATGGTCGCAGACATGATCTTTCCGAGTTCGGGACAGAAGTGACGCTTTGGTAGGTGGGCGGATGGTATCGGTCGGCGTTAAACAGCGGCGCCGTTCTTGGTCGCAGGGGGAGCGACCGCCTCGTCCGACTTCGGCTTCAGCCAATCGACTGCCTTCTTCGCTGCGAGAGGGAACGTGCCCAGCAGTCCGAAGGCGATGGTGATCTGTAGCAAGAAGCTTGGTGTGAAGACAGCGTTGACGCCCTCTTCGGCAAGCGTCGTTAGGTTTGGCACGGCCGACCCCGCGTAGACGTACACGAAGGTGCCCGCGAGCATGCCCAACTGGCTTACCCACCAGAAGGTGGCGGTCTTGATCCGGGTCAGGCCCATCACGGCGTTGATCACGAAGAAGGGAACCAGCGGCACCAAACGGAGCGTGAACAAGAAGAAGGGACCGTCGCGATCGAGTTGTTCGTTGAACCAGGTTAGCTTGTCGCCAAATTTGTTTTGGATGGTGTCTCGCAACAAGAATCGACTGAACAGGAAGGCGATCGTTGCGCCGGCGGTCGAGGCGAAGCTCACCAAGATCGTGCCGGCCACGACGCCAAAGAACCAGCCCATCACCAGCGTCAACACCGCGGCGCCCGGTAGCGACAGGCCAGTCACGGCGACGTACACCGCAAACGCGATGGCGTAGACCGCGACCGGGTTGCTCTCCTTGAAGGCCAGCAGCTGGCTCTCTTGTTCGGCAAGAGCCGAAAGCGAGAGCTGGTCCCGGAAAGCGATGCCAACGCCGATGCCGATCACTAGCAGGGCCAGCACCAGCACCTTGGCGAGCGGGAAGCCCCCCTCACTTTTGGTGGCGACCGTGTTCTCGGTCTCGGGCGACTCGTAGGCGTTTGGCTTATTCGGTTCAGCGGACATCGGAAGGCTCCAAGCAAAAGTTGAGTGGTTGGTGGGCTCTACCACAGAAGACGCGGCCAGAGGGCCGGCGCTTACTTCTGCTCGTTGATATTCCAGTCGTAATCCAGGTAAGCGACGCGGACGCCTGGCTGAGAGACAAACGCACGGGCCTCGTCGCTCGGCAAGTAGGGGCTAATCGCCTGCAGTTGAGCCTGCTTCGTGGCGCCAAAGTCTTCGCCAAACCACTTCAAAATCGAGCTAAGCCGCACGGTGTTGCTGCCGCGATCAATCTGGAAGTTCTGCTGTTGGGCGAAGAAGTGACGGGCGTTGGTCGAAAGCTGTTCGTCAAGACGCTCTGGCACGTAGGCTTCGTTGAGCAGCCGTGGGCAACCAATCGAGGCACAGACAATCGCAAAGTGGATCCGTGGTTCGCCCCGCTTACGCAAGACTTGGTGCTCGATATCTTCCAAGTTTATTTGGGCGTCGGCGTAGCGAAGTTTGAGGTTTTTCCAAATGTTGTAACCCCAAACCTTGGCGGTGTGGTTGCGGATACTGGTGGTGGGATAAACCTCCAGAATGCCCTTCACAGTGACGGCGTTGTAAGCGTTGATCCAGTAAGCGAGTTCCGACTCACGAGCAGCCGGCTGACGAGGATCGACGGCCGATAGGTTGTTGAGATAGTCATTCAGCTTGGTGACCGACTTACCAGAGGCTTTCCAGCCTTCGTAATCAACAAGTCCTTGGTCGTTGACGTACTGCTTGAGGAGTTCGTCCCAAGCGGTGTGGTCGATCTTGTCGTAACCAATCCGCTGTGACGCAGGCGCCCGGGCGCCGACGAACAGATCGACTGCCGAAGCCGAATTCGCGGCCCCCAGGGCAGTGATCAACGTGACGAGCGAGAGAGCAAAGGCGTGGCGGAGCATGATTTCTTCCTTGCAGCGGATAGGCGAGTGAGTGAGCGATGCCGCCACGTTGGCAAGCAACCGGGCGACGTTACTCCTTCGACGC